>CAZYOC010000084.1:0-16320 GCA_964648415.1 uncultured bacterium
AACATTATGTTTTCTTGCACCTTGTCTGGATTCCAGCCTTCGCTGGAATGAGAGCGTTTTCCATTGTGATACAGTCTGGAAGGCGGGAATGAGAGTCGTCGAGTATTCTACGACAGTCCGCCGGGCAATGACTTATTATACGGATGCTCGAAAGGTTTGTCTCATGACGTCATCCCCAGCGCAGGCGGGGATCTCCTCCCTATCCAGCTCTGACGAGGCATTATTATCAAGCACCCACATTACCACTATTGCCCCTCCAGAAACCCCTCAACCTCTTCTACAGAGGGCAGCCTCCCCCGGCCTCCCAACCGTGTGGATCCAAGCGCGGCGGTGGCCGACGCCCAGCGCACACACCGCTCAACCTCCCAGCCTTCCAGCAGCCCGTGCAAGACTCCAGCGTGGAACAGGTCGCCCGCGCCGGTGGTGTCCAGGGCGTCGATCTTGAACGCCGGCAGCCATTGCACCTGGTCCTCCCAGCCGGCCACACATCCCGCGGCTCCATTGGTGATGATCACCAGCTCGCTGCCGTAATCCCGCAGCCTCCGGACCGCCTGGAACAGGTCCATCTTGCCGAACAACCCGCGGCTGAAACTGACCGGCCCGATCAGGATATCCGTCGCCCGGAGCTGCTCCTCCATGCGCGGCCTCACGGCTCCGGCGTCCATCATCACCTTGCCGCCGTGCTCGCCCACAGTCCGTGCCGCTTCTAGGTTCGCCTCCGCCTCCCAGCCGTCAATCAGAAGGAAAGCACAAGATTTCAACTCGTTGTAAGGTACATCATCGGGCGAGAGGGATGCAATGTTTCGATCAAGAACAACTGTACGTTTTCCGGTTTTCTGCTCCACCCACAGAAAGGCGCGCGGGGTGCGCTCTTGAGGGCGTATGATGATTGGATCACAGTTGATTCCGAGGTTCTTGTTGGCGGTGATGACCTCACGCCCCTGGCTGTCGTCGCCCACCACCGCGCTCAGGATGGTCCGTCGCCGCCACACCGCAAGTTGCGCCAGGGCATTGGGTACCGGGCTGCCCGGCCCCTCGAAACGATCCAGCGCCACATGCTTGGTGTCACTCTCCGGGTAGGTCTCGACAAGAACCGCATAGTCGTAGCAGGCGCGGCCCACGCCGGCGACATCCCAGCGTGTCTCTTTCCGCCCCACCTCACTCGACATCTGCCTTCTCCGGTTCCGGCGCGCTGCCCCGGGGAACCACACCGGGCTCGAACGGCGCCACGAAATAATCCTCGATCATCCCCGCCGCCTTCAACGAATCGGCCACACTCCGAGCGGAATCGCTGACCATAAAGCGACCGGTGCGCACCCGGAAGAAACGGGAGCCCTCGCCCGAAGGTTTCACGAGATAAGCGTCCACACCCAGACCTCGAAGTTGGAGCGTCTGCCGCAACGCCGCCTCCTCGCTACGGTGCGCCGCCACCTGTACGGTGTAAGGCTGCTGCGACGTGTACGGTCCCGGCGGGGTCAAGTGCGACGCGACCTCCTCCTCCACCGGCGCCGGTCCTCGACCGATCAGCGCGATGATCACCAGCAGCAACACAACCGCGCCAATCACAGAGCCGACCAACACCAGCCGCTGCTTCGGCCAGTGCTGGAGATGCCCAAGCAGCTTGCGGACCGCCGCCAGCCGGTCCGTACGCTGCACATACGGCTCGATCCCTTCGTCTTCTATAGTCTCATGATCGAGCGCTTCAGGCGTCGGTTCGGGTTCGGCCTCGGCTTCAAAACCAGTTGCTACCGATTCCTCTTCCTCTTCTTCCAGCTCAGGTTCTTCAGCTTCCGGTTCCACGTCAAACCCGGGCACTTCTTCGCGCGCTTCCGCTTCGAACTCGTCCTCAACCGGCGGCTGGGCAATGACCTCTTCCGGCTCCTCGACCCGGTACGCGGCGCGGTCGCCTTCGTAGCGCGATTCGTAGACCTCTGCGGCCGGCTCCTCTTCTGCTCCGCCCGCCTCCAGCAACGCCGCCGCCAGTTTCTCATTGCGATGCTGGCGCTCGAGTTGCCGTCCGATCCGGCGCATCTCCGCTTTGACCCCGTGGATCGCTTCGCCGGAACGGACAGCGTCGAGATAGATCCTCCCGGCGATCTCGTCGGTACGCCGAAGCTCCATGCAACGGTTCACCAGGTACGGCAGCAGCATGGGCGACAGGGACGAGTCGATCCGGTAGGCGCGAGTGCAGAGACCATCGAAGACCTGCCGTTGCTGGAGCGACAACGCATCTTCACCCAGACGGAACCCTTCACGCGCCAGCATCAGCGCCAGGTCATCCGATACCTTCGCGAACTCCGCCAGCTCCAGCCCGAACCGGACCGCGTCTTCCGGGGGACGGTCTTCCGCCAGCAGCAGCTCCTGTAACGCCGCCAGCACGTCGTTCGAGTCGCCGATGATGGGCAACGCCATGCCGTAGAGATCCCACACCCACTCTTCCCGACAATGCAGCTTCAGCAGAGTCGAGCTCCACTCGTCAAGGAAGAGGCGCAGGCGCGGCTTGATCAACACGGGAAGCGTGGTCGGCCCGAGAATCTCCCGCATTCCGGCCTTGATGAGCTGTTCACGGTGGATCTCGTTAAGAGAGCGAGCGCCGTTTGCCAAGGGGAACAGTACACGGTTCCAGCGGTGAGCGTTCCAGACTTCCACCGCCGCGAATCCGGCCAGCCAGCCGAGCGCCAGTGGGAGGACCACCGCCAGCACCGTACTCGCCCCGCTGCTCGCCAATTCGCCCAGCACCAGCCCCACGTTGAGCATGAACAGCACCACGCCGACCAGTGTGCCCAGGAAGAACCTCAGGGTGAGCGCCGCGAACCACCTCATGGCCGCTCTCCCCGCCCCGCCTGGGAACGTGGTAAGAGGGTGGAATCAACTTCCAGCGGTTTCAACGGTTTCTTCGGCAGGTCCACATCATCGGGCACCGCCACACGCAACACGCTGTCCGCAGGCGCATAGACTTCCACACCCGTCTTGCGGTCGACATAATGGAAGTCGATGCCTTCAGGCACGTCGAAATCACGTGGCGGTTCGCCTTCGGTGGCGCGTTTCATGAAGCGCGCCCAGACCGGCAGGCCGCCGCTCGCGCCGGTGATGTAGCCCACGCCCGGAATACGCATGGAGCGGTTGTCGTCAAAGCCTACCCAGGCCACAGCCGCCAGCCGCGGGGTCGCGCCCAGGAACCAGGAATCACGGTAATCGTTGGTGGTTCCGGTCTTGCCGATGGCGGGATGGTTGAAGCCGTAGCGACGTACTCCCGCGCCCGTCCCTTCCTCCACCACGCCCTTCATCATGTCGATAAGCTGATACACCGTCTCCGGATCAAACCGGGAGGTCGAGCTGACGAAATGCTCTTCCAGCACCACCCCGCGCGCGTCCTCGACCCTGCGGATCATAAACGGTTCGACCACATTGCCCTGGTTGGCGATGGACGCCGCCATGCCCGCCATTTCCACCGGCGTCACTGAAGCCACTCCCAACGCCACCGCGTAGTGTGGTTCGATCTCGGATTTCACACCCAAACGGTGCAGCGTCTCGATCATCCCTTCCGGCTTGACCTCTTGCACCAGGCCCGCCGCCACCGTATTGATGGATTTTTCCAGCGCGGCTTTCAGGATCAACCGGCCTTCATGCTCGGAAGAGAAATTACGCGGTGACCAGGGACGGCTGCCGGGAATCTGGATGGTAATGGGCGAATCCACGACCACCGTGGCCGGGGTGTAGTTCAGTTTTTCCAGCGCCGTCAGGTAGAGCGCCGGCTTGAGCGAGGAGCCCTTGTTCCGTAGCGGCGACAGAGCGCGGTTGTACTGGCTGCGTTGCCAGTCGCGCCCGCCCACCAGCGCCTTCACCGCTCCCGTAGCGGACTCCACCGCCACCAGCAGCCCCTGCGGATACTCGCTACGCTTTTCCGCATCAACGCTGAAATAATCCTCTTCTTTGCCGAAACGCTCATCGAGATCCTTCAGCGCCTGCCGGACCGCGTCCTCGGCGTAGCCCTGCAGCAACGGGTCCACTGTCGTGTAGACCTTCAGGCCGCCGTGATAGACCACGTTCTCGCCGTACCGTTTCTCCAGCTTTTCCAGCACCGCGTCGAGAAAGTAATTGCCCCGGTTGCCGGTACTCGATTGCGGCTGGATGTGCAGCACAGTATCGCTTAGGGCCGCGTCGGTTATAGCATCGCTGATATAGCCCAGCTTGTTCATGCGGTTCAGTATCCAGTCTCGGCGTGCGCGAGCGCGGTCGGGGTGACGGTAGGGATTGTAGCGGCTGGGACCGTTCGGAAGCCCCGCCAGCAGCGCCGCCTGTTTCGGGGTCAGCTCGGAGGCGTGAACGCCGAAATAATGCCGCGCCGCCTCTTCTACCCCGTCAATACGAGGCCCGTAAGGAATCCAGTTGCAGTACGCCGCCAGGATCTGGTCTTTCTCGAACTCACGTTCGATCTCCAGAGCGACCAGGATCTCGCGGAACTTACGAGTAATGGTCTTCTCGAACGAGAAGAACAGGTTCTTGGTTAGCTGCTGGGTGATGGTGCTTCCGCCGCGTGAACGTTTACCCAGCATCACCCCCGCCACCGCCTTCACCAGCGCGGGCTTGTCAATGCCGGGATGCTCAAAGAAGCCGTCGTCCTCGGCAGAGATCACCGCGTTGAAGAAATGCTGAGAAATCCGCTCCGGCGGCACCGCTTTACGGCCCCCGAGCTGCACCAGCAGGCTGCCGTCGGAAGCAAAGATCTGAGTAGGAGTCACGGCGGTAAGCTGTTCCAGCCGGTCCGGAACCTTGGGGATCTCTCCGGCGATGAGCCCCACCAGCAGCAGAACCACCGAAGCGCCTGCGGCGAACGTGGCCGCGCCCAGCCAAAGCAGCCCTGCAATGCCACGTTTGAAGGTCATCGGCCGCCCTCCCGGAAGAGGGACAGGTCCATCATCTGGCTGAACAGCTCCAGGGCGGTCCGGTCGGGCACATAAAGCAGGTACACCTTGACCTCGCCGGCGTGCTCGACTTCAAAGCCAAGAGCGCGCTTGCCGTGCTCTTCTTCCTTGGCGACGCCGACCCGCACCAGGTTGCCCTCCAGACCCGCCGCCCAGTCCCCCGACACCGCAAGCGCTTCGCGAGCCTTCAGGGAACGGTTGGCGCGGAAGAACACCTGCGCCGGGAACGCTCTCCCCATGAACTCCTCGCGGTCGTCGAGACTCGTGGGAATCGGCGATTGCAACGCCCGAAGCTGCCGGAAAAACAGGTCGCCGATCTGCGCCGAGGCGAGCACGAAGTTCTGCTGGTTGACCAGGTAGAGCTTGACGCCCTCCTGCCAGGGCCGGAAAATCACCCGTTGCCAGCGCCCCTCGCTGCGAATCCGCAGCAGCTCCATGGGCGCAATCAGCTCGTCCTGCATGAACGAGGGCAGAGCGCGGTAGAGATCCAGGAAACGGTCCGGCGAGATGGAGAGCGCGTTGTGGCCCTCGATCAGGGCCGGAAGCTTCTCCCAGTCGGTAAACGTCGCCGAGGCGGCCTGGCGCTGGTCGATCTCCTCCACCAGTCGTCCCAGCTCACGGTCGGCCTCGGTCTGCTCCTGGTCCAGCTCCCAGCCCGTACCCACAGCGGGCCGTACGGCGTTGGTCCAGCTCATGTATTCGCCGAGGGTGATCTCCAGCGGACTCCAGATGAATTCCACGAGGACCAGCAGAAAGGAAACCGCGAGGAACAGCGCCGGCAGTTTCCAGGCGTAGGTATCCAGCGACGAGAACGCGCTCGCCCGCGACAGAAGGTGTTTTGCGCCGTTTACGGGATAGGAGGCCATGGAATAGAATCATCCACCGGTTTTAGCTGTGCCGGAAGGTACGACTTCAACGCAGCAAATTCACCACCTGAAAGCAATAAACCCGCATACGCCACCACGGGCAACCACCGGAGCACCGGCTGCACCAGCGCCGATCCGCGTCCCGTGTGACGCCGGAAGAACAGCCGATTGGTCAGGGTGCGGTAGCTCATCTTGAACGGCGTCCGTCCGCCGCCGCTGCTCTGGGAAATCCGGTGAATCAAGCGGGCGTCGGCATTTACCTGTAGCTGCACCCCGCGTTCACGCGCCCGCACCGACCAGTCTACGTCTTCCGTGTACATGCCATAGCGTTTGTCCAGCGGTCCCGCCAGCCGCCACGCGTCGGCGTGGGCCAGCCAGCAGCAGCCGGAAAGGTAAGTCGTGGAGCCGTCAAAACGGTGCGCCATCGCGACGGGACGATGCAAACCCTTGTGTCCGATCCAGGCGAACGGCCACAGGATGTACCCGCCCGCGAACCAGATAGTGTTCGGCGGCTCCTCGAACAGGATCACCGGGCTGACCGCCGCCGCGCCGTCCCGCCAGAGCGCGGCCAGCCGTTTCTTCAGCAACTCTGTCATGCCGGCGTGAAGCCGAACATCCGGGTTAATGATGCCGATGTAGTCGAAACCCTGCTCGAGCGCCCAGCGGATGCCGCGGTTGTTGGCGGACGCGAACGGCAGGTTGGCGTGGTTGTCGATGTAGTGAACCGGCCGGAGCTCTTCAGCGACCCGTTGCCCGCTGCCATCGGTTGTGCCGTTGTCCACCAGCACGAGGACATCGTTTTCTTTGAGATCACCCAGAACCGATTCCGCGGAGAGAAAGGTCTCCTCCCCACCGTTGTGGTTGACCATGACCCAGGCGACCCGCCCGCTCATGGCAGCTCTCCGGTGATGGCGCCGGTTAGACGGTCCCAGCTGAACCGGCCGGCGGTCGTACGCATAATGGAATTGGTCAGGTGCGGCGACTGGTAGACTTCGGAAGTCAGAATGCGCTCCATGGCCGCGGTCAGGTCGTCCACATCCCCCGGCCGGGCCAGTTCGCCCAGCACACCCGGCTCGATGACATCCGGCAACGCGCCGGTAGAGGTCGCCACGACCGGCGTCCCGCAGGCCAGCGCCGCCATGGCCATACCGCTCTGCGTGGCTTCACGGTACGGCAACACAATCGCGTCCGCCGCACGGATATGCAGCGCCAGGTCTTCGTCGGAAAGGTACTTGTCCACCAACTGGATCCGGTCGCTCTTGATCCCACGCTTCGCCAGGCGCTTGTACTCGGCCTTGTCATCGTAGAATTCACCCGCGACCAGAAGCTGAGCATCCTGCTGCGCCAACCGGTGAAACGCCTCGATCAGGACGTCCACGCCCTTGTATTTCCGCACCAGGCCCAAGTGCATCAACACCTTCGCATCAGGCGCGATCCCGAGCTTGCGGCGCGCATTCTGGCGTGACACGCCCCGGACATAGCCGGTATAGCGGTCGTAAGTGGGATGCGGTATTACCAGCGAGTTGGTTGAAGGTGAGATCTCAGCCAGTTTTTCTCGCTGAGACGTACCGCCGACAATCACAAGGTCCGCCCGTTTGAACAGAGACCGGTTCAACACTTTGCCCAGCCACTGGTGCTCATGAGGCAGCACGTTGTGGGCGATCACGATGACCCCTTCCACGCCCTTGATCCTGCTGATGGAACGGAGACAGGGCACAAAAAACGGATGCCAGAGATGCACCACGAGGCGATCAATCGCAACACGCGAGTAGAGCTTCCGGGCGTCCTTCCAGGTGTGACGGTTCCACGGGATCAACATCGCCTTGGAACGAGGCGTGGGTTCGGCGCTGGAATCTATCTCACTGCTGCCGGGAAACAAAAAGGGCGGATAGAGTTGATGAAAGCTGATGGGATAGACCACATGCCCCTTGCTCCGCAGGGCGTCCACCAGCGAATCGTTGTAATGAGAAATCCCCCCGCGAAGCGGAGGCAATGGTCCTGCAACACCTATCTTCATTGTTTCGTCTGCTCCTCGTCCTTTCCGGCTCGTAGCTGCAATTGCATGTTCATCCGCATGTGGCTGATCAGTTCGCTGATCAGGCCCAGCGAGAAGAACTGAATGCCGACGATCATCAACAGGATGCCGAGGAAGAACAACGGCCGGTTGCCGATCCAGACGCCCATGAACCAGCCCACCGACAGGTAAATCAGCACCGCCAGCCCGACCAGCGTACTGACCATGCCAATGCTGCCGAACAGGTACATGGGGCTGAAGGTGAAGCGCGTCAGGAAGGTCACGGACAACAGGTCCAGCATCCCCTTCAAAAAGCGGGTGAAGCCGTACTTGGTGACTCCCCATTTGCGGGGATGATGGTTCACCGCCAGTTCCCCGACCCGCCAGCCCTGGGAATGGGCGAGGATCGGAATGAAGCGGTGCAGCTCGCCGTAGACACGAAGGGTCTCCACCACCTCGCGCCGGTAAATCTTGAGCCCGCAATTGAAGTCGTGCAACTTCACCCCGCTGGTCACTCTCGCCATCCAGTTGAACACCTTCGAGGGGAAGGTCTTGTTCAACGGGTCGTGCCGTTTTCGCTTCCAGCCGCTGACGAGGTCATACCCATCCTCCAGCTTGGCGATCAGACGAGGGATCTCCTCAGGATCGTCCTGCAGGTCGGCGTCCATGGTGATGATGTATTTCCCCCGGGCGAGACGGAATCCCAGATCGAGGGCGTCGGACTTGCCGCGGTTGCGCTTGAAATGATGCACCTGCACCCGGTTGTCCTCGTCGGCGAAGCTGTTGATGATGGCCGCGCTGCCATCCGAGCTGCCGTCGTTGACGAACAGGATCTGCGCAGGAATCTTCTCCCGCTCCAGCACCGTGTCCAGCGCCTCTTTCAAATGCGGCAGCGCCTCCTCCTCGTTGAACAGAGGAATCACCAGCGTCAGGACCGGCGGAACTAGGGCAGATTGCTCTTGAACGTGAACGGGTTCTCCCGCCATGTGGGGTTCACCTTGCTTCGTTCAATGTTGAGTTCCACGTTCACCGGACGTTCGCCCGGAACATAGAACACCATGGTACTCGGTATCTGAATATCGTCGTTCTCGCTAAAGTCACCATACTTCTTCTGGAAAAGCAAGACCCCGCCGGGTGTCAGCCACGATTCCTCAATCACGATCCGACGCCTGGGCATCAGTGTGTAGCGATGAACCTGCATGTCCTCGAAGACATCCACAACCCACACGGAATCATCGCCGACGGCTTCAAAGTTAAGCGTCGGCTCCGTGGTGTCCGGCGGAATGGGCAGGGGCGTAAACAGGGTAAACGGGTCGGTTTTCGGCATGGGAATGCCGGTCAGACGCTGTAGATCCAAGGTGTCCACCAGCCCGGCATACATCTCGCCGCTGCCAAGCATCACCTCAAAACGCCCGTCATTAATCACCAGCGACCCGGCGCGCATGTTGAACGGGCCGAACAGTTCTGTGTAGAGCTTGCCGGAGGTGTCGTACAGGTAAGAGCCGAACAGACCGCCGCTGAGGATGCTGGTCCTCATGGAAATGGAATAAGTGGCCTCGAAACGCTCCAGCTTGTCGTAGGCGGAAGAAATCATCCATCTCGCCGCGTCGGGTGACGGCGGCGGCAAGGGCATCTCTTTGGGATACCGGCTGCACCCGATCAGCAAAGCACCCAGCAGTGTCAACACCGCCAGGCTACTTACTGCTCTCCAGTTTTTCCCTGATGGCCTCGTCATCTCCCCCAATTTCCAAAGCCTGTAACCACATCTCGCGCGCTTTGTCCCTCTCACCCATCGCAGCGTATACGTCTCCCAGGTGATCCAGAATCTCGGCGCTTGTATCGGCTTGCTCGTTCGCCCGCTGAATGTATTCCAGGGCCTGTTCGTACCGACCCATCCTGTACATCAGCCAGCCCTTCGTGTCCAGGTACGAAGCGTTGTTCGGTTCCTGCTCGAGCGCCAGCTCCACATGATCCAGCGCTTTCTCGTACTCCCGGCCCCATTCCGCCAGCAGGTAGGCGTAGTTATTGTTCAACAGGGCGTCGTCGGGATCGATCTCCAGGCCTTTCTCGTACGCCTTCGCCCCCGCTTCCCAGTCGCCGGCCTCGTGGTGCAGATGCCCCAGGTTGACCCAGGGCTCCACGCTGGTCGTATCCAACTCCGCCATGTCCAGCAGCAACTGCTCCGCCTCGTCATCGCGATCCTGCTCCATGCGCAGCAACGCACAGTAGCCAAGGAAATCCGGATCATCACTCAGATGAGTCATCGCTTCGTTGACCAGCGAGTCGCTCTTCTCACGCAAGCCCTGCATGTGAGAAAGTTGAATCCGGTAGATCCAGAAACGCAGCGAATCCGGCGCGAGTTCCGTGGCGACTCCAAATGCGGAATCGGCGCTCAACGTATCGCCCATCTCCAGGTACAACCCGCCGATGGTGAACGGGATCAACTCATCCGATGGCTCCAGCTCAGCCATCCGCTGGTAGGTTTGAATGGCCCGCTCATTCCGCTTCATCATGCTCAGGATGGTAGCCTGACGCACCAGCAGATCCATGTCCAGGCCGTCGATTTCCATCACCCTGTCGTAAGCGTCCACCGCCGCATCGGTGTTGCCCAGGCGGATATACAATGACGCCAGGGTATACCATGCCGCGGCGTTATCCGGGTCCAGATCCACCAGCTTGCGGAACGTGGTAAACGCATCGCCGTGACGCCCCATATCAAACTGAAGCTCACCGATTTCCTGGAGGATTTCCGTGTTCTCCGGCTCCAGTTCGAGGGCGTACTGGTAGTTGGTCAGTGCGTTCTCAAAGCCGCCCAGGTTCTTGTAGCTGTCAGCCAGCCCCAGGTAAATGGTCACCCGTGAGCTGTCTTCGGCGAGCGCCTTGGTGTAATACTTGGCGGCGTTGAAATAGTCGCCCTGGGACTCCGCCACCGACGCCGCGATGACATAATCAATCACCTTGTCCGACGGCTTCTCCGAACGCTGCTTGTCGCCGTTGTATACAACCCGCTTACGCTCCTCCGGTTCTGCGGTCTGCTTTGAACCGGCGCATCCCGCGAGTAGCGCAAGGATAAACACTCCCAGAAGGAGCAACGAAACTCTAGTTCTCGAAAATGCGAAGGACGTCATAGTACGCAACAATGATGGTTAACAGTAGGATGACCGCCAGCCCCACCTGCTGCACGATCAACTTGACCTTGTTCGAGATCGAACGTTTGGTCACCGCTTCGATGGTGGCGACCACCAGGTGCCCGCCGTCCAGCATGGGAACCGGCAGGATGTTGAAAAACCCGATGGCGACAGAAATGAAACCGATGAAACTCATGAAGGAAACCCAGCCGGCGCGGACCGTCTCGCCGGACAAATGGACAATCCCGACGATACCGGTAAACTCCTTTACCGACGCGCTGCCGCTGACCAGACGCATCACACTGTCGATGGAGAGCATGATGTAGCGAAATGTGAGATGCGTCCCTTCGATCACTGCCTCGAACGGCCCCACGCGCTCCATGTTGACATCCGGACCGATGCCGATCAGCCCCACTTCCCGGACACCGTCCGCCGTCGGCTGTTTCTGCGCTTCGGTGAACACCACCGCACTCAACGTGTCCGCACCACGCACCCAGGCGACTTCCAGCGAATCATTGGGATGCGGATGCACCGCCGCCGTGATGTCGTCCCAGGAAGTGATGGGTTCGCTCGCGATCTCGATGATCCGGTCACCCACCTGCATACCAGCTTGAGCCGCAGGAAACTCCTCCATCAGCGCGCCGATCACCGGCGTCTCGTTGACTACCGGCTTGCCCTCGTACAACGTGATAAACGAGAAGATCAGCATCCCCAGCAGGAGATTCATGATCACACCGGCGACGAGGATGAAGGCCTTGGCGAAGTAGCCCTTCGATATAAACTCGTCGTCCGCGCCGGTTACGCCGTCCTCGTCCATGGACTCATCAATCATCCCGGCGATCTTGACATACCCGCCGATAGGAATCCAGCCGATCCGGTACTCGGTTTCGCCTTTCTGGATGCCGACCATCCGGGGCGGCATGCCGATGGAGAACACCTCCACCCGCACACCCATGAGCCTCGCCGCGAGGAAGTGGCCCAGCTCATGCACGAACACCACCACGCCCACCACCGCGACAAACCCGATGATATTCGGCAAAAAGCCAAACAGGCTCGCTTCAATTGTCTCAACCATGCTTTGTATGCCTCAACTCGGCTGTTTCTCGGAAACTACAGGTCAATATACGCCACAGGAGACCGTTCGCCTCCTCGCGCACGGTCTCCTGTCGTACTCCCAGGATTGGTTTCAGTTCCGTGTATGCCATCCCGGAGGTGGATCACCGAACTATCGTATCTTCCGAAAGGCTTACTCGATAGTTCATCAAAGCGTTATTCCCGCGCAGCAGACTGTATCACAGCAGCAGACTGTATCACAATAAGAACTACTCTCATCCCAGCGTAGGCTGGGATCCAGGCAAGGTGCAAGAAAATATAATGTTAGCAATTCAGAACCACTGTAGTGTTCAATAGGGTCTTTTCATAGTTAACATCTTGTAGTATATTAACATGACTGGATTCCAGCCTTCGCTGGAATGAGATTCCTCTCGCATTCTGGGACAGTCTGGCCGACAGGATTCTCCTCCCTGCGAATAACCGGAGGAGATCCCCGAATAAGTCGAGGATGACACTCACAGAGTCTTACTTCCGAGAAGCACAGTAGATCATCCACCCATGCCGAAATACACTCCCGCCTGCAAGGTCAGGAAGTTGGCCGGCGTGTCGGGATCCTGGCCGGTGAAAATGTAGTACTTGCCCGTCACACGGAAGCCCAACGGCAGCGCCGGCGGCTTGATCTTCAGGCCGGTGATGACATGGAACCCGAACTTCGGGTCGGTGTTCACATAGTCCACCGGATCGATCTCTTCATCCACGCTGGTCACGTTTTCCAGCAGCATGTCCTTGCTGACCGCCGGCTGGAACAGGTGTACGCTCAACCCGCCGCCGATGAACCATTTGACCACGTTGACCCCCGGGGGGAAACCGACCGGAGAAATAAACGCACTGACATCACCACCGACACGCAGGTAAGGCACATCCTCTTCGACACTGGCACCTTGGTTTTGGTTATTCACACTTCCTGGCACGAATGTCATCTTGTAGTTTGCAAACGCCCCTTCCAGGCTCGCCTGCAGATCCACCATCGGCAACATGCTGAATGTCAGATCAACCCCGATGTTCAACGGTTTGCCCGAGGCGTCACGCTCCAACGTTGAGAGCGTGGTGTTCGACGGCGTATCGCCCTCAAAATAGAACCGCTGGGTCGTTTCATCGATTTGAGTCATGTCAAGACCGACATGGAAACCGAAGCCGGCAAACGCGCTCGTCGCAAACGCCATCGTCACCAGCACCGCCAACACACTACGCAACTGTCTCATCTTCCCTCCTTCGCCGTTTCGCCCACCTTCGTATGCTCAAGTTTATCCAGAATCTGGTCCGGTTCCAACTGCTCAATCCCGGGGAACTCAGCTTGAAACGCCTCGCAAAGCGCCAACCGAAGCTCCTCAAGCGTTGCGGTCAACCCGCCTTCCCGTAGCGAAACCGTGCGCTTCTCCATGGCGCTGCGCAGGCGTTCACGCTTGCCATCGTCAAGCCCGGCCAGCAAATCCACCAGCTCCAGGTGCTCGTCCGTTACCAGGATCGAACCGTGTTGCAGGACCGCGCCGCGCCCCCGCCTCTGCGCGCTCCCCACCATCTTCCGGTTGTCGATCTGCACTTCGTGGCGAGTCGCGCTGGAAAAACAAAGTTTCGGCAAATCACCGCTTCGCAATGCGTGAGGCTTGTCCTGCGACGCTTCCGCCGGAAGACCCAGCGACCGAAACCCCGCCAGCAGCGCCCGGCTTACACGGTTATACACGCCGATGTGCAACGGATCCTGTTCACCCACTCCGCTTGCGCCGGTGGCGATGCTGTACACGATATCGCCTTTATGCAGCACCGCGCGCCCGCCGGTGGGCCGACGCACAACATCAATGCCGTGCTCCGAAGCCGCCGCTTTATCAATATCGGACTCTTTCTGATGAAATCCCAACGAAATCGCAGGCGGAACAAAATGATACAGCCGAATGCGAGTCAGCCCATCCTGTTCAGCGGCCGCCAACATCCGGCGATCCAGGTCCATCTGGCGCAGCCCGGTCTCATCAGGGCCGCACAGGATCCAACCCCCACTCATCTCATGATTCCCCGGTCTTCACGGGATTCGACAAAGTCCACAATCTCACGCACTTCGTCCGTCAGCTCCACCTCGTCGCGGATCTTCTTCAGCGCGTGAGTAATGCTCAACTTCTTACGGTACAGGAAACGATACGCTCGTTTGACCTGGTTGATGCTGTCGTCGCTGAAGCCACGCCTCCGCAGGCCGATGGAGTTCACGCCGCTGTATTCCGCTCGACGTCCCGCGCACCGGACAAACGGCGGGATGTCGTAGGGCAGTTGTGTGCCGCCGCCCGCCATCACATGCCTGCCCACACGGACAAACTGGTGAATCAAGCCGCCGCCGCCGATAATCGCCCAGTCGCCGATGTGGACATGGCCGCCCATGTTCACCGCGTTCACCAGGATGACATGATTGCCCAGGTGGCAATCATGCGCTACGTGGGAGTACGCCATCAGCAGACAGTCCTCGCCCACCGTTGTTTTCCAGTCCGCTTTCGTCCCACGGTTCAACGTGGCGAATTCACGAATAACGGTGCGAGCGCCGATCTCGAGGGTCGTATCCTCGCCCTCGAATTTCAGGTCCTGCGGTTCCGTACCCACCGAAGCGCCTTTGTAGACCACCACGTTTTCCGCGAGCCGTACAAACTGAGTGATGTAGGCGTGAGGACCGATCACGCACCCGTCACCTATCACCGCGCCTTGTTCGATCACCGCAAACGGGCCGATCTCGACGTTGTCTCCAAGTTCCGCGCCCGTGTCAACACTGGCCAGTTTATGAATCCTGTTCATCGGACTGCCTCTTGGTCACAACAGCCTGCATCTCGGCCTGGGCCGCCATCTCTTCGCCCACGTAGGCCGCGCCCTTCATCTTGCAGATCCCGCGCCGGAAATAGATCAGCTCTACCCGTAAGAACAGCGTATCGCCGGGAGTCACCTGCTTGCGCCACTTCACACTGTCCAGCCCGGTGAAGAACAACAGGTGTTTTTCCGGCTCTTCCACGCTGTTCAGCAACAACACGCCGCCCACCTGCCCCATCGCTTCAATGATCAACACGCCCGGCATGATGGGCTGGCCCGGGAAATGCCCCTGGAAGAAGGGCTCGTTGATAGTCACGTTCTTGATCCCGGTGACAAATTCGCCCGGAGACAGCTCCAGGATGCGGTCCACCAGCAGGAAGGGATACCGGTGCGGCATGATCTTCTGAATGGCGTTGATGTCGAAGACGTAGCTGCCGGATTCCTTGCGCTGGTACTTGCGGGTGAGTTTCTGCGTGTTGTAGATCTTGCGCATCTTACGCACGATTTCCACATGCGCCGCATGCCCTGCTCGCGCGGCGAGGACATGCCCCTTGATCGGCAGCCCCAGCAGGGCGAAGTCGCCGATCAGGTCCACCACCTTATGACGCACCGGCTCGTTGTAGAACCGAAGCGGAATGTCATCGAGAATGCCCGTCTTTCCCAGCTTGGCCTTATGCTTTACGCCGAACAGCTTGCGCAGACGCTCGAATTCGGAAGGATCCAGCTCACGGTCCACGATCACCAGGGCGTTCTCCAGGCTGCCGCCCTTGATCAGGCCGGCCTCCTTGAGCGCCTCGACCTCGCTGAGGAACGCAAACGTCCGCGCCGGGGCAAACTCGCTGATATATTCCTCCTCCAGGCTGTACATGGAGGTGTATTGCGTACCCAGCGCGGGGTTCTTGTAATCGACCATGTAAGTGATGCGAAACTCGTCGGAGGGAATCACCACCAGGTCGATGCCCCTCTCCTCGTCATGGAAGATCAGGGTCTTCTGGATCTCCAGGTATTCCCTGGGGCTGTCCTGCGCTTCGATACCGGCTTCCAGGAGCGCGTCGACAAAACCTTTCGCGCTGCCGTCGATCACCGGCGGCTCGATATTGTCAAGCTGGATGATGCAATTGTCGATCTGCAAGCCCGCCAGCGCCGACAGGACATGCTCCACGGTGTACACCCTCACCTCGCCATCGGCGATGATGGTGCCCCGGGAGATGTCCACCACATGCTCGATGTTCGCTTTGACGCGGGGGTTGCCTTCCAGGTCCACCCGTTCAAAGATGAATCCCGTATTCGCCGGCGCAGGTTGGAAAGTCATCTTCACCTTCACGCCGGTGTGAATGCCTGTACCTTCGAGAGTTACCGCCTTCTGAATCGTCCGCTGGTTGTTCAGCATGGTTCTCCGCCTGCCTAGTGCGCCATTGCGCCAGCTTTGACTGTTTCTGCTTGTTTCTGCTTGTTTCTTGATGAGTCAAGTTCAAGGCGATTTCGCGCCGGCATAG
>CAZYOC010000085.1:0-16308 GCA_964648415.1 uncultured bacterium
CCGTCGTCCATCCTTCGTGCGATGGCCGCATAAACCGCTTTTTCAGAACCGACTACTTACTCTTCAACATGTGGAGATCTCCGATCAAGTCGGGGATGACTTGCCATCATGTTTCATTCTGACCATGCTGATTGCTCTGACCGTTTTCCACTTTTTCACGGGTCCATACAAAAAGACCGGCTCGAGAGCCGGTCTTGATATCTTCAAACAGCCGCGAAATCGCTACTTCTCCGACTTCGCTTTCTTTTCGTCTTTCACGTCGCCGGTCGTGTCGGCGGTACGTTCCAGCGTCTCGAACACCAGCTTCTCGTCGCGCACGCGCACCTTCACCGTGTCGCCGTGTGTCACGCTCCCTTTCAGCATCTCCTCGGCGAGGGGATCTTCCAGGTGGCGTTCCACGATGCGCCGCAGCGTCCGGGCGCCGGTCTGGTCGCTGAAGCCGATCTCCGCCAGGAATTCCTTCGCCGGGTCGGTCACTTCCAGCTTCAGGCCCTTCTCGATCAGGCGCGTGTTGATGTCCTTCAGGTACATGTCCTCGATCACGAGGATATGGTCCTTCGCCAGCTTGCGGAACACGATGGTCTCGTCGATGCGGTTCAGGAACTCCGGCCGGAACAGATCCTTGGCGGCCTGCATCATCTTGGACTTCATGTGGTCGTAGTCGGTCGAGCCCTCGCTGTCGCCGAAGCCCAGCGCGCCTTTCTTCGACTCACGGCTGCCCAGGTTCGACGTCATGATGATGATGGTGTTGCGGAAGTCGATCCGGCGGTTGCTGCCGTCGGTCAGCTCCCCGCTGTCCAGCACCTGCAGCATGATGTTGAAGATGTCCTGGTGCGCTTTTTCCACCTCGTCGAGCAGGACCACGCTGTAGGGTTTCCGGCGGACCTTCTCCGAGAGCTGCCCGCCCTCGTCGTAGCCTACGTACCCCGGGGGCGCGCCGATCAGACGGCTCACGTTGAACTTCTCCATGAACTCGCTCATGTCGACACGGATCAGAGCGTTCCGGTCCTCGAACAGGTATTCCGCCAGCACCTTCGCCAGCTCGGTCTTGCCCACGCCGGTCGGGCCGAGGAAGATGAACGAGCCGATGGGACGGTCGGGGCTCTTCAGGCCGGTGCGGCTCCGCCGGATGGCTTTCGCCAGCGCCTCGATGGCCTCGTCCTGGCCCACGATATGCTCACGCAGCGCTTCATTCATCTGCAGCAGACGCTGGGATTCGCTCACCGCCACCCGGCTCACCGGGATGCCGGTCATCATCGACACCACTTCGGCCACGTTATCCTCGGTGACATCAATCGGCGCGGCGTGTTCACTCTGCTCCCACTCCTTGCGCTCCTTCTCCAGCTCCTGCTCCATCTTGTTCTTCTTGTCACGGACCTTGGCGGCTTTCTCGTATTCCTGCGCCTTCACCAGGTCGTCCTTCTCCTGCTGCAGGCGGTCGATCTCCTGCTCAACCTTCAGGATCTCGTCGGGCACCACCAAGTTCTTCAGCCGTAGCCGGCTGCCGACCTCGTCGAGCACGTCGATGGCCTTGTCCGGCAGGAAACGGTCCGAGATGTACCGGTCGGCCAGCAGCACCGCCTGGCGGATGGCCTCGTTGTCGTAGGCGACACCGTGGTGCTCTTCGTAGTTCTTCTTCAGCCCACTCAGGATCTCGATGGTCTCGTTGACGCTCGGCGGGTCCACCATCAACTTCTGGAACCGGCGTTCCAGAGCGCCGTCCTTCTCGATGTTCTCGCGGTATTCATTGAGTGTGGTCGCGCCGATGCATTGCAGCTCGCCGCGGGCCAACGCCGGCTTGAACATGTTGGAGGCGTCCAGACTGCCTGAAGCCGACCCCGCGCCCACGATGGTATGCAACTCGTCGATGAAGATGATGGTGTCGGGATTCTTCTCGATCTCGACGAGTACACCCTTCACGCGTTCCTCGAACTGGCCGCGGTACTTGGTGCCGGCGACCATCGACCCGAGGTCGAGGGCGATCACGCGCTTGTTGAACAGCGCCGGGCTGACCTGCTGCTTATTGATACGCATGGCCAGGCCCTCGACGATGGCGGTTTTGCCCACGCCCGGCTCGCCGATCAGCACCGGGTTGTTCTTCTTGCGGCGGGAGAGGATCTGCGCAACGCGTTCGATCTCCTGATCGCGGCCGATGATCGGGTCCAGCTTGTTCTCACGCGCCAGCTTGGTCAGGTCGCGGCCGAAATGGTCCAGCATCGGGGTCTTGCTCTTGCCCGACGGTTTCGGCAGGTTCATCTCCCGGGGGCCTTCCGGCTCTTCTGCTCTCATGCCTTCCATCTCCGCACGCACACCTTCATAGCTGATGTTGTAACTCATCAGCACCTGCGCCGCCAGTCCTTCCTCGTCCTTCAGCAACGCCAGCAGCAGATGCGAGGTGCCGATGTTCTCCGAGGCCAGGTTCTTGCCCTCGGTGTACGACATCTTCAGCACCTTCTCCGCGCGCTTGGTGAAGGGGATGTTGCCCATCTTCAGGGTAGTCGAGGGCGACTCAATGGCCTCCTCGATGGTTTCGCGGACCTCTTCCAGGTCCACTCCCAGACTCTGTAAAATGCGAATGGCGGACCCCTCACCCAGGTGAATCAGCCCCAGCAGCAGGTGCTCCGTGGCAATGGAATCGTGCCCCAGCCGCAAGGCCTCCTCACGTGCGTATTGGATCGCCTGTTGAACTCGAAACGAAAACTTGTTGGTCATGAAACTCTCACGTTGGTACAACGCTTCGTATCGGAAGCCTCACTCACCAGACCCGCAAGCAGGTCTGTTTCCTTTCAGTATACGTTTTACAAGGTAGGGTTGTTTCGGGAAAAGTCCAAACGGAGCTCTCGAGGGGCGGACGCTTGGTGAGGAAGGGGATCAGCCCATACGGATCAATCCAGACTCATACAAGTATTGCCAGACTCATACCAGTATTGACAGATACCCGGGAGCGAGCTCCCGGGCCACCCACCCGAATATTGACTCCAAGAGTTGTGACTTATAGTCCGTAGACTTATTGTCTACTGTTCAGTATTTACTTATTATGAAAGAAGATGAAAAAGCCCTTCGGCAAGTGGGTGAAAGAATCCGTGAGATTCGGTCCCTTCAGCAAGTTTCCCAAGAGGAATTTGCTGCTAGATGCGGTTTAGATCGCACTTATATCAGTGGCATAGAGCGCGGAATACGAAACGTTAGTTTTAAAAACCTCTACTCTATTGCGACGAATCTGGGAGTACCATTACATAGGCTTTTCGGTGGTATCGAAACAAATTGTACGGTGGATCCGGATGAGCAAGAAGTATATTTAGTGAATCAAGCTTTTACCATTAATCCAGGATTCGAGGTAAACGCGACACATGTTACATCTGCGGCTTTATCTACGGCAACAGAACTTGAAAATTTTCCTTTTTCGCTATTCAGAAATATCGATCTAAAGTCTTTAAGCGGAATCGTAGGGGCATTATTTGCAACTTGTTTAGCTGAAAACGCTGGTGCTATCGTAAATCCGATAGAAAAAGGTCATCCTGACATCATTCCTCTTGGTGGAAAAACGGCAACTGAGGAACAGTTACGGAATTATCCCCAAGGCCTTGAAATAAAATGTACGGTTGGAAATGTATTGAAAGGTAGCGACTTGGGCTCAGGTGATGAACGTATTGAAAATTTAACAGGAATTACTTGGCAAGCCCATCATAGAGAGGTAAGAAGTCTGATGGGATTAATTATTGATTTTTCTGGATCTGATGCAGGGCGTGGAAGGTACCCAATGATTACGGGAGTGTTTTATACTGACAGACTTGTTCAAGATGATTGGGGTCAAATCAGTGGTACTACAGGTAGAAATACAAAGGTTACAGGAATGCTCGTGTCTGGAAAGCAAAAAATTGGATCAGGATGGATAATATTGGAAAATAATCCGCATAAACTGACAAAGTACCAACAAGTTTTATCCTTCAACATTGGCCCAAAACCTTAAACCTTTAGAGAGATAGATGTTTTACTATTACGGAAGAAAGAAGCAGATTGTAAAACGTTATCCACAACCTAATTATAATACGATCATAGAACCATTTGCAGGTGCAGCAGCATATGCTTTTCATCATAATGAAAATGTTGATAGGGTTATTCTTATAGAAAAGGATGAGAAAGTTGCATCAATATGGCAATGGTTAATCAATGAAGCTACCCAAGAAGATATTAAGAAGCTACCTGACCTTAAACCAGGAGATAGAAGTGCAGAGTTTTTACATATTATTCATGCGGCGACAAAAATGGCATTTGCATTCAAGAGAATCAAAGTGACTCCTGTGCTTGCAAGGAATTGGGAGATCAGTAGAAGAGTATTTGCAAAACACCTTGATGATATAAAACACTGGTCAATTATTTGTGGTGATTATACTGAAGCGCCCGACATTGAAGCGACTTGGTTTATTGACCCTCCATATATAGGTGAATCTGGTATGGGTTATAGATGGAGCAGCAAGTTTATTGATTATAAGAAACTGGCTGATTGGGCGCTTGAGAGAAAAGGTGATATTATTTTTTGTGAAGGCGAAGGAGCAACATACCTTCCATTTCAAAACCTTCTTGATCTAAAGGGAGTTGCTGGGAAAACAAGTAAAGAATTCATTTTCTATAGAGCAGGAAAGATGAGGTATCAACAAGATTTATTTCCGAACTACCAACCACTGGTGGCCCGGGAGCTTGCTCATGGGTCTCGTGGGTGATAGCTTGAAACCTGGGTCATAAACCTGAAGCCATGCCGCCATTTACAACTTGGGAAATTGGGGCAAAAAGGGGACAGTTACCTTTCAAATCGTGCCAAAAGCATACAGACTTGAACCGATCTCCGAAAAGGTAACTGTACCCCTTTTTCCTGCGTTCAATAGGTATCTGAAGTAGTTTGGCGCCGCTCTCCTCCCTCAGAAAATTGGTACAGCTACCTTTTCCGCAATTCATTTGCAACTATTACCATTGCGTTCGATCTTTTCAGCAACCATCACCATAAGCACACCTCCCATCTGCGGAAAAGAGTAGCAGTCCCATTTTCTTCGGTTGTGATATAGGGCCTGTTGCACGAATTCTGATGTCTCTCATTCCAGCGAAGGCGGGGATCTCCTCCGTTTCCTACGCGAACGAGACAATACTTTCAAGACTCACTATATGTGATCGTGGGCAGGGTGTGATCGCAGACAGGGGAGTACGTTGATCATTGCAGGTAGCCCGGCCATGCCTGGCAGGGATGCAGAAATACCTTGCGTCTAATCCGACTTTTCTTCGATTCGCCTTTGGAGACCTTGACTTTCCATATTTCAGAACCCCAGTTTATCTGTAACAATTGATCTTCTTTCTGTGAGTTGTTTATGCGACGCAACCCGACACAGCATAGTTTCACTGCAATTTTCGCCTTCTTCCTTTTCCTGACAGGCGTTACAGCGCCTCTCCACGCGCAGTGGCAGCCCAACGGCCTGGTGCTCCGCGATGTTGTCCACCATCACATGATGCTTCCCGCAGAAGACGGCGGCCATTGGGTCATCTACGATACTCCCCTCGACTTGGCGTATTATTGCGGTCATGTGCAAAAATACGATGCTGATGGAATCGCGCAGTTTCCTGGCCATGGCGGCTATTTTCCCTCTCTCTCTATCATCAATCCATTTGGACACAATGCAGAAATAACCGGTGCTATTCTGAGTGATAGTGGCAGCATTATTGTAGGATTTGAGAGCACAACCCTCCGTGCCCACATACCTGATTCGAGCTCCAGTATGTATGCGCAGAAGATCTCTTCCGAGGGTGAACTCGTCTGGGGTGACTCTGGGGTTGTGGCCATGGTGGATGAAGGGTTCCAAAGCCCACACCCTGCTTTCCCGGCCATCTTTTCGGATGGCGATGGCGGCTTCTGGGGGTTTTACCTCCATATGCCAACGACGACCGCCTTTCTGTATGGTGTGAATGCCGACGGTTCACAGAAGTTTGATACTCCGGTCGCGATTCGCTACGATGCGGATGGTCTGCACGCCCCCATACTGATGCAAGCGCATCCGGACGGCAGTGTATATGTCGTCTATGAAGATATCGTCCAGGACGAGCAGGTGGGTCTGTTCATGCAGCGCTTCAGCGCCGAAGGGGAAGCGCTTTGGGAAGATCCGACTTTTCTCATGCCCAGAACCTGGCAATTCAGACGGGTGACCAAACTGCTTCCCGACAACAGTATCGTTCTTATGAACGCCGGGACACATAGCCGGCTTGTGATCCTCAGTCGCATCGCGGAGGACGGCACACCCATCTGGGATCCTTATCTTGATCTTTCGGGGGATGAGTACTCGGCGGGAAGCTGCACGGAAATTGACATCATGCCCGATACATCCCTGGTATTTCTGCGTGTCAGGATCAGCGGCTCCTACTACGAAAATCGCTACTATCGTGTGACTGCTGCAGGCACCCCCTATTTCGGCGATGATTGGTATATCACCTATACCCCGCCCACGCGTATGACAAGTCCTTATATGGGCATTATGATATCGCAAAATCCGCAATACGCGTTTACATATGGTTTAACCCTCATGCCGGGCATGGCCTATCAGGATAGAAATATTCTGGTGCAGCTTTTGGATACGGACACCGCTGAAGACTGCTTCAGTCCCGACACAGTACTCGTTTCTCAAGACCTTTTTGTCAACTGGAATGATTTTCATGCAATATTGGCAAATGACAATTCTCTCATTGTTGCGGCAATGAACCCCGATTCGTATTCATTTATCCACATGTTTAAGGTTTTAACCGATGGCACTGTCGTGGGCCATGAGAATGCAGTGCATGAAGATAACTCTGGTCTTGCGCAACCTTCATCGTTCACAATACAGTCGCTCTACCCCAATCCTTTCAACAGCACGGTTGCGATCACCCTGGAGCTCCCAAACGCTTCGATGCTCGATCTGACCGTCACCAACCTTGAGGGCAGGGAGATCGACAGCCGGACCTATTCGCTTGGTATTGGGCGACATGAGCTCGTATGGGAAGCCCCGTCCAGTCTGGCGTCTGGGGTGTTGTTCTTCAGATTCGAGGATGGTAAAAGCAGCATGGTAAGGAAAGTCATTTTTGAAAAGTAATTGTCCGATTGGCGGACATCTGTGATGATATGGGAAAAAGGGGACTGTTACCTTTTCAAATCGTGCCAAAAGCATACAGACTTGAACCGATCTCCGAAAAGGTAACTGTACGCCTTTTTCCTGCGTTCAATAGGTATCTGATGCAATTTGGCACCGCTCTCCTCCCTCAGAAAATTGGTACAGCTACCTTTTCCGGTATAGCTTTCGCAACGTATTCTCTCGATGCAATGCGATCACGAACAGCACCCGCAACACCGGTAGCCCTGGCGGAAAAGAGTAGCAGTCCCATTTTCTTCCCGCAGCTTGTATTGCTCGAGTGATTTCCCCATCCCGACTTGCTCTTCACCGGCAGAACTCCTGTCTCGTTGCATCGTCCATTGTTATGTCCGATCAGTGTCCGAGGATCGTAAGGGGCAAATCGGGCCATGTGTGCGTTTTATTGTGTCCGTTCTCCGCACACAACTAAGGAACTGACACGACTTGCGTACTATTCCCGGACCGGGGGCGGTCCGGGCTACTTGACAATGCGTCTTCCCGGGCAGGCATTTCCGGGCTACCTGTTTTCCCCTGAACCTGGTTGTGAAATTTCAGAACGCTACAATCAGTTGCAGAAACGCCGCGTCCTCGTTCTCGCGGGAATTGTGCTGGTACTCCAGCCGCGCCTGCACATTGTTCTGGATCCGCCAGCCTGCGCCGGTCGTGATCCGGGTGCAGGGATCCGGCTCCTCCAGGGTTGGGTCGTTCTCGCTGGGGTCGTGAGGGATAACGTGACCGTAGCGTCCTACGAAATAGAAGCGGTCCAGGTCATACATTCCCTGCGCATAGAAGCCCTGACAAATCACTTCCTCGGCGCCGGAGGCTTGCAGCAAGGTACGGTAGAGGTATTCTCCTTTCACTGTATAGGGTCTGTTGCATGAACACAATATTGGGGGCATCTGCGAAGCCACCCTGATAACTATCAAACGGTAGCTATTTTGCAACATAAGATTTAACAACATTATATGGCCATCCCCTTTTCCTTTATTCCGTTGCATTACTTCTCGAAAACACCGTAAATCTGATTCATGCAACAGGCCCTATAGTCATTCTCGAATTTATTCCGTCATCTTCCTTGGCAGAGAGGCAGCAGTCTAGAGTGTCGGTGTAGTCCCTGTGGGAAGACTGAGTCAAAGTATTTTCACCCCAGCAGGATGGAACAAATAGCTTATGAGCGTATGACGGATTAATAATGGGAATGGCTATATAAACCCGGGCAGCGATCATGCGTCCATACCAGCAACATCAAGTGAGTTTCATTGGTATGGGTTACATGAAGTCCGATTTCTCACACCAAGCCGCCCGGGGCAAAACCGTTCGTAGCGCGAGAAACGCTCTTCTTGTTTTGTGGAAGATACGGGTTATATCAGCGAATCTCTGCCGGGATTCGGTTATTTCAGCAGCAAGACCTTTCGGGTGGCCAGGATCGGGCCGGCCTGGAAGCGGAGGAAGTAGATTCCGCTGGCCAGGTCGTGGCCGGTGAACACCAGCTCATGCCCGCCGGCGGCGTAGGGCCGGTTTGCCAGGCTCGCCACCTGTTGCCCCAGCAGGTTGTACAGCGCCGCTTTCACCTCCACGGGGCGTTGCAGGCTGAAGGGTACGGTCAGCGTAGCGTTGAACGGGTTGGGGTAGGGGTCGGCCAGGTTCCAGCTCAACGCCTGCTCGGGACCGTCTTCCGCATGGGAGTCTTCATCAATGATCAGGGTGACCTCGATGAGGCCGTCGTCACCATTGCAGGCGTTGTGATCAACCACCAGGTAGGTCGTATACACGCTGCCGTCCTCCAGGCCCTGGCCGTTCAGGGTGACGAGGATTTCGGAGGAGGAATCGGGCGGCAGTTCGCCGGACGCGTTTTCCAGCGTGAGATAGGGGATGTTGTCGCCCAGCGACCAGAGGCGGAGGAACTGGTTGGTGGCGTTGTCCCAGACAGTGCCGACGACCCAGACCAGGGGATTCCACCAACCTTCGATGATCCCGCCCCGCGGCGTGAACCCATAGGTGGGCTCGTCCAACTCATGCAGGATTTCCGCGTCCCCGTTTTCCGGGTTCATCCGCACGAAGGTAATGGTAGAATCGCCGGATTGGCGGCAGAGGAACAACAGGTGGAAACCTTCCTCATCATTGGGGTTCCAGGCTCCGCCGCGCGGGGTGAAGGTGCGGTTGTGCTCGATTTCAGTGATACCCTCACGGTTGACGGCTCGGACCTGGGTGTTCGCATCGCCCAGCCAGAACAGGTCTTCCAGCGGATCCCAGATCAGGTAACGGGCGCTTGAGATCGGTATCTCCCAACTATCCACAACCGTCACATCGTCGTCGGAGGTCTGCATCTGGTACAGGACGCCGTTATCTACGCCGTAGAGATATTCGCCGTCCCAGGTCAGGTCCTGGAAGCCGAGGGGCGACCGCGCCTGTTCCGGCACGGGCTGGTTGGTGACGCTGACCAGCTCGCCCGTCGCAGTGAAACGATACAGCAGATTGGGATCGCCGCTGTTGTCGGGGTTTGAACTGCTGACCCAGAAGTACGATCCGTCCCAGGCGAGTCCGTAGAAATACTCGTTGACCGGGGTGAGGGTGCGGACGAACACGGGATCGAACAGCTCGTCGAGTTCGTTGTCCTTTACGGCCACGGGTCCGCGTTGCCCGGTGTCCTCTTCCGGCGGCAGGAACTCGATACGGGTATTGTAGGTGAGCAGCCCCTGTCCGGTGTTGGTCAACGTTACCGGGATGGTGACCTCGCCGTCTTTGGTCAGGGTCTCCTCGATCAGATCGGTGTCGATGGCGGCCGCGGGGGCCAGGAGGCCGACATCGACTGTGACATCGGCGCCGCTCATGGTAAAGGGCTGCGATTCCGCGGATTCGTAACAGTCGGCGGAGACAGACAGCCAGTACTGCCCGTCCGCAACATACTGGAAGAGGTACTGACCGGCCGGTCCGGTAGTGGTCGGGATGCTGTCCGGTTGTAGAATTACTGTCGCCCCTCCCACGGGGGCCTCGGTGTCGGCGTCATAGACAACTCCGCTGACCATACCGGCTTCGCCGCCGATGGAGATGAACCGGATGGCGGTGTTCGACGTGAGCTGATGCATGGTTTCCGGCACATCATGCCAGTAGCATAGTTCAATGCCGTCGGTCTGATCGGGGTTCTCGATGCCGGTGGTCCACCAGAAGATGTCGGCGCTGGTGCCGGATTGTGAGCCGGAGGTGTGGTTCAACGTGGCGTACTGGAACAGGATTTCGTTGTCGCCGCTAAGTATGGGATGATCTTCCACATCATAGAAGACAACCTGGAAAGTGCAGGGATTGTTGCCCAGGTAATCGCGCACCTCGAACCACTCGACGATGTAACGGCCATCGGCCTGGTCGTAATAATGGTAGACGCCGCCGCCCTGGGTAAGAATGCGCTCGTCCCAGTAGGGTGCGATCATGGCGTCCGGACCGAGCGGCGCGGGAATGCGGTAGTTGCGGCTGACGGGCATATCGGCCTGGCTGCCCATCGCCACCCACCCGTTCGAGCAGATGGTCAGCTCCGAATACTCCAGGCCGTAGTACTGGATGTCGAACGGCAGATCCACCACGACCGCATCGTCTTGATTGTCGCCGTAGTCATCGAGATCCAGTTCGACCCCGTTGTAATCGTTGTTCGGTTCGGAGGGATTGATCTCGATCCAGTCGAAGACCGGCGCCTGCTCGTAACCGGTGTCCTCGTCTTCAAACGCCCAGTACCCATAGGCATCGGGTCCGGTTGGGTCGCTGCCGCCGGCGTTGCCGATCTCGAGGGAGAAGCTCACGGAGTCGACGAATCCGTCTTCGGATTCCAGGCGCAGCAGGAACGGAGCGTGGAAGCCCTCAAACGCGTCTTCATCCACCTCGATGTCGAAATCGCCGAACTCGTAATTTCCTTCGCTGATGGCGTCGTATTGTTCCTCCGGATCGGATACGGTGATCCAGGGATTCAGGCTGTACAGCGTGGCGGTGGAGGCGGCCATGTCATCGCTGCCGTCGTTGCGGACGTATACTGTGACCGTCTCCAAGTCTCCGGGGTAGGGGGTACTCGATACATCCACCATCATAAGCTTGAGATCGGGGGCTTCCAGGTCGATTCCCAGCGGGAGTGTCTGGTTGCCATTGTTCGTGCTGATCTCCAACGTGATCGCGCCGCGCCAACCATCCCGCATGTCGCGGCTGATGCGAAACCGCACGAGGCCGTTGGCGGTTGCCGTCTGATAGGCCCCCAGCGTGACCAGGGTGGCTTCTCCGCCGTGAGAATCCAGGAAACGGTCATCGGTGACGCCGGAAACACTGATATTGGATACTGCCGCATTGGTCATGTTCTGCAGGGTCAGCTCCAGCCCGATGATTTCACCGGCTTCCGGCTCGCCGTCGCCATCGCCCTGGGTCTGCTGCGACCCGTCATCGATCACGGCGATTTCGGCAACCTGGACATTCGAGTTCGGGTTGGTAACCGACACGTCGATAATGCAGGGCTGACAGTTCTGGTGGGTTATAGTCAGCACCGCATCGCCATAGTTGTCGATGGGGGTATCCAGAACCGCGTTGCCGTCAACATCCGTTTCGGTGCGTTCAATGTATTCCACATCGCCGTCAGCGTCTTCCTTGTAGAAGGTGACCCAGGCCCCGGCGACCGGTTGATTGCCGATGGCGACATGGACGGGATAAGAGGAAGCGCCCCGGGCGATGGTATTGGATGCATCCACATCCAGTTCTTCTGGGACATCGGTCCAGGTGGCTACGGTGGGATCGCCCATCAGGTTATTCCACTCGATGAAATCCGCCAGGCTGGCGTCGTACCCGTTAAATGTCTGAAACATGTAGAACTGGGCGGCGTAGAAATGGTCGCCCATATGGGGATTGCGCTGAACATGCATGGAGAACGACGAGCCGCCGCTGACGACATTGTTGAAACGGGGCTTGGTATAGCCTGTGGCGGTGCCGATGGCGCCGATCGCGCCGCGGGGAATCGTGGTGGTGCCGGCGCGGATATAGGCCTCCGTGATGGCGTAATGTGAGTGCCAGGTGCCTGTGTAGCAGGTGACATCCACCACGAAAGGCGTCATGTAATCGTTTTCCAGGTTCTCGATCTGGTTGGTGCTGAGGCCGGCGTCGATGAAACCCCGGCAGCCGTAAAACGAGACTCCGTCGTTGATGCGGTTGATGCTGCGGTTGTTCACATTGCCCGTACCCCAGGGAGCGACCCAGGCGGTGTCCACCTGGGTGTAGCCGGCGTTCAACATCACGTGGCGCTGGTAGCGACTCGTGAAAACGGTGCCGATGCCGGATTCATTGGACGCGACCGCCACCTGGCCGCGTGTATACCAGTCGGTCTCGTCCATGTACGGCGTCTTCTCGTAGTCCAGCACCTTGTTGACATAGATGGAAAGTTCAGTGATGGTCTCGATGCTGATGCGTCCGATGCCGCAGTCGATCAGCATATCGTTGCCCGCCAGGCAGGCGTAATTGTAGTCGCCATACCCGTCGGAGGGTGGAATGCGGAAGTTGTAGCCCGAGTTGTCGCCCACGACTACGATGTAGTCAAACTTTTCCTCCGCGTCGTCCCACCGATCCTCAAGCTCCTGCTTGATGGAATACGCGCTGCCCATGTAGGCGTCGTCATCGTTGAGCAGCTCGATCTCCCACCCTTTCTGCCGCTTCCAGGTGAGCCAGGGCTCCAGGGTGTTCATCAGCGAGTTGTTGTCCCGCACCAGCACCTGCACCGATCCGCGGTAAATCTCGTACTGGTCCAGCTCGTTCTCATCCCAGTCCAATAACTGACGGTAATAGGGCAGGTAATGCCTGCTTAGCCGGGTAGGCCACTGGTCGATGGTATTGTGGTTGTCCTCGCCCTCGAAGCGGATGTCCACGTTCAAGGTGGTGTAGACACGAACTTCCCGGCGGGCGGGGTTGACCTGAACGGGATAGGTCAGCAGGTTACTTACGCGAAAAACGCGCATGACAGCCGGTTCGGTGGCTTCGGCCAGAGTGCCAGGCAGCCACTGGTCCACCGGCTCCTGCCCGGCGACCAGCTCCTCGTACGCGCCCTCTCCGGCATAAAGTGCATAATCTACATCGCTGTAGGTCTCGTATTCGGCGTCGACCACCTCGACCGCCACGCCGCTGCGGGGCGGGATGCGGAACAGCTTGCCGACCACCGGGACCACCGGCATGCCGGGCTCTTCCCAGGCGCCGGCCATGAGGAATTCGGCGACCGCAAGCTGCTGCTGCGCACCGGCGGTTTGCCACGCGGGGCTGTCGAAACGAAGTGAGGCGGAAATGCCGGTGGCGGACTTCTGCACCGCGTCCACCCGGACAGGCGCTACGGGAGTCGTCTGAAAGGGGTTGCCGGCGATCAGCAGAGTCGGCAGGAGAATTAGTGTGACTATTACGAAGAGCACAGTAGCATAACGTGACATCGTGTCTCCTCTCCCTGGGAAAACCGTCTGGGTCGGGTCGTATGTCAGGCAGGCCCGAGATGATAGCATTGTAAACTATTCAAAAAGAGAGGTGGTTTTCAATGGTCTGGCTTGAATTCCCTCATTTTACTGAGAAACAATGTTCAAGAGAATCAAGGGAGAGCGTGAATGAATGTCCAAAATTTGCGATGCAGATGGCTTGTTAGCCGGGAGTTGTGTATATTCTCAGAGTTAGCAGATCACGTCAATTATGCGGAGATCGTGTCATGCACAGACACATCGTTTGGTTGGTAGTAAGCATCATCTTGGCGTCCGCTGTTTCAAGTGTTGCTTCGACCTATACGCGGCGCGCTTTTCTTGAACGGATGGAAACGGTTTCGAGTGACTCTCTCAAGGCGGTGATCTGTCATGATTTCGCGGAGCAGATAACCGACACGGAATTTCTGCTGGCGATCATCGACCATTGGCGATCGGCCTCGCCGGAAGCCGCCCGCACTTATATCGACCAACGTTTTGGCGATGATCCCCGTTCGTTGCAGGCTCTGGTTCTCCGGGCCGCGAGTGCGCCTCCGGAAGAATGGCTCTCCCTCGCCCGTGAAGCAGCACGGCTCTATCCCGGGGAGCCAATGGCGCATCGGATTGTTGTATCCGGCTATGTGGAACACCTTCTCGATCCGTACCGCAGTAAGAAATACCCCCGTGAAGCAGGCGAATACTATGCCGGACAACTTGAACGTGATAGCCATCATTTTCAAGATTACCAAATTCTCAGCTTTAACAGCCCACGATCTGAAAACTATCTGAATCTCCTGAAAAGTTACCAATGGGAAACGCAGGGGCTGAAAGAGAGTGTTCGCGGTCGCTTGTTTGATTTTCTTTCGGGTCGCAGCAACCTGATCATGCAGGCAGTGATTGTACTGTTGATCCTGCTTGTGTTTGCTCTGCTTTACCTGTCGAACAAGAAACGTCTGCATTATCCCACCACCACAAGCATACTGGACGCATTGTGGTTTTCCTTGCTCCTCCTGTTTGTGTTTGAGCTATCCTGGTACATTATCGGCGGTGCGACCACGTGGGGTATTAACCTGGAATGGCTGGGGCGCACCGGCGGTGAAGGTGGCCTTGATGTCCCCGTTTGGCTGGCCTTCACTTTCGGATTTCGAAACATTGTTCCCTTTTTCGAGCATGATCCGTCACGTGCGATGATCATCATGCACGTCGTTTTTCTGCTGGGTATTTTCATCGTCGCCTTCCTCCGGTCATACCGCAAAGTTGTACTAAGCTCCATCCTGATCGCTGTCATCATTTTGCTGGAAGGTATTTATTCGCAGGTCTTTTACCTGCGCGAAGTCAATGTCGAACTGCTGGGCAAAATGCTGTCTGACACCTTCGTGAATGTGGGTGGCGAGGAGTTTATGATGCTCGCTTCCAACCAATTCATCCTCGTGCACAGCTTTATCTTGACTTTGCTGTTTATTCTCCTGGCCGGGTTGCGCATTTTTGTCAAGCATCGCCTTGTGCTTAAGCAAACCCGAGAGGAAGAAGCCGAGCATGTCACGGAAAAACTGAAACAGGAGCAGTACGAAGAAGAGATGAAACGCGCACGCGAGCTGCAGGCCGGATTGCTGCCCAAGGCGTTTTTCGACACGGAGAAGTACAAGCTCTACGGCGCGAGTCACCCTGCGGAAGAGGTGGGCGGCGACTATTTCGACTTCTTCAAGCTGGACAACGGCCAGGTGGTGTGTGTAATCGGAGACGTATCGGGGCGTGGTCTGGAAGCGGGCGTGGTCATGGCGATGGTCAAGGCGTCGCTGCACTCGGTGACCATGGCTGACACCGATACCGAGCTCGTGCTGCATGCGCTGAACCGTACCGTCCGTATGGCCGGCAAGCAGAACAAGCTGTTCATGTCGTTCTGCTATGCCATGCTTGATCCGGAGGAGGGCCTGCTGTCGTGCTCCATCAATGGCCACCCGTTCCCGCTGATCCGTAAGGAGGACGGAACGATACAAGCCATCAAGGCGGAGACCTCGCCGCTGGGCGTTCAGGATACCATCGACGTGCATGTCCGCCAGACACGTCTGGATCCCGGTGACCGCATCCTGTTCTACACCGACGGTCTCACGGAGATTACCAACAACGCAGACGAGCCGTGGGGGTATGACGCCTTGCAGGAAGCATTTGCCGATGTGTCGCACCTGACATTGGAGAAGATCGTGGAGAAGCTGATCGCGCAGGCGATGGACCACGCCGCCGGCCGTAAGGCAGATGATGACCTGACGCTGGTGTGTGTCGAGGTGCATTGATCGTTGAGTGAATAGTAAAGAAAGTGAAAACGATGAAAATGGTGGGTTTCAAAGCGCAATGACCGGCTCTTGAAACCCGACACTTCAGTGTCGGACCAAACGTTGAAAGCTACTCTGGTTCTGGAATTACGCCGACATCGTCACGGTCGGTTTGAGTGCCCCGAAAACGTCAGCTGCAACACGCGTGTCGGAACAATTTCTATAAGGACTGTTGCACAATAGGAACCGATCTCATTCCAGCCTTCGCTGGAATGAGAGGCATCAGAATTCGTGCAACAGGCCCTATACTCTGGTTCTGGAATGCTAACCCGGATATGTCACGAATGAACCACGGCAGTGGTTCTCTGCCATAGCCCAGTGCTCCGTTGCGCCAGGTTTGAACGTTTCTGCTTGTTTCTTGATGAGTCAAGTTCAAGGCGATTTCGCGCCGGC
>CAZYOC010000086.1:0-16117 GCA_964648415.1 uncultured bacterium
ACCATGCTGCATCGGTCCGTGAGAAAAAGTGGTACAGTTACCTTTTCGGACACAGCGTCACGAACTCAACACGGCGGCAAATAATGAAAAGGTAACAGTCCCCTTTTTCACGCCCAACGATGTCATTCCCGAGCAAGACACTGAATCAAAATGCCCAACGAGTGTCATTCCCGCGTAGGCGGGAATCCAGGCATGTTCCTATACTACAAGATGTCAGCTATGGAAAACAAACGCTGAATGCTACTCTGGTTCTGGATTGCTAACATATTATATTCTTGCACCTTGTCTGGATTCCAGCCCCCGATCACTGCATTCGAGGGCAGGCTCTTCGCTGGAATGAGAGACATCAGAATTCTGCAACAGCCTGTATAATTCCTAATTCCTAATTCCTAATTCCTAATTAAATTAAATGTGCCCTCGTTCTTTCATCGAGATATAGCGTTCCTTCCCGATGATGATGTGGTCGAGCAGTTCGATCCCCAGCAGGCGGCCGGCTTCGGCCAGCTCACGGGTGATATGGATGTCCTCGAAGGAGGGTTCCGGGTCGCCGGAAGGGTGATTGTGGGCGACCAGCACGCTGTGGCATTTGTACTCGATCGCCGGGCTGAAGACCTCGCGCGGGTGGACGATGGACGCGGTCAGGCTGCCGATGCTGATCACCTCGTCGGCTTCCACCCGATGCTTTACATTCAGGTACAGTCCACGGAAGTGCTCTCGTTTCAGATGCGCCATCTGGGGCTTGAGGTACTCCCAGGCGTCTTCCGGGCCGTGGATCACCGCCTGCTCGTGGGGCAGGTCGGTAAACAGACGCCGGCCCAGCTCCAGCGTGTCCAGCAACCGGCGGGCGGTGCTCACGGGCAGGTCCGCAGCTTCGCGCAGCATCTCGACCCGATCCAGCGTAGCCAGCGCCTTGGCGCCGAAGGTCTGCAACAGGTGGCGGGCGGTGGCTTCCGGATCATCCACGTCGTCATCCAGCACCGTCACCAGGAGATCCACCAGTTCCTTACGTGAAGCGGGCGCTGTGCTGCTTTCCACCAGCGCCCGGGCGGCATCCTTATCAACGGCGGTGCGCAGTTGCTCCACGGAGAGCGGGAGTTTGTGCAGCCCGTAAGCGATCAGCACCTGGCCCGGCTCGAGGGTTTCTCCGCGCAGGCGCTTCGCCAGCTTTGAGTCGCCTTCACCGAGCTTGACCAGGCGCGACAAGCCTTCTGCGGAAAGGAAGGCCAGGTCTTCGGAGGTGAACAACCCGCCGCCGTCCTCGATGGTGGAGCGTACATGGTGCAGCCCGGCGGAACGCAACAGCTTGACCAGGTCACGGGATGTGGAGCGACGGAGGCTGCCGGCCTGTTCCAGTCGCGCCAGCAGCAAAGCGTGGAGTTCCATTTCCGGCGGGGTCTCCTGCGGGCCGCCGTACCATTCCAGCACCACGACTTTCCCGTTGTCCCGCAGCCGTGAGGCCCATTGCTGGATCAGTCCCGCCGGATCGTCATAGTTGGCGAGCGAAAACGCGAACAACACGAGGTCGCAATCGGCGGGGAGTTGATCGGGGGTGGCGTCACGGCCAAAGGCGTACCGGACCTCACGTTCCTTCAGCAGCTTCAGCACCGGTCCGCCGACCAGCGAGCGGGCGGGATCGGCGGCGATGACTTGCCGGAAGCGGGGCAGCAGAGCGCGTGCGATCCCCTCGCCGCCACCGATCACGATGGCGGTATCTCCCCGGATGTCGTGTATAAAGCTTGATTTATCTTCCATACGCTCTCGTCAGGAGATCCGCCGACCCGGCTTCACCTCGCCGTCCGGCGTCAACATGTGCAGAGAGTCGCCGTCGCGCACCGCCAGCAGCATGCCCCGGCTCTCCACTCCACGGATGGTCGCCGGCTGAAGGTTGGCGACTACGATGATGGTCTTGCCCACCAGTTGCTCCGGGGTATAGTGCTGTGCGACACCCGCCACCAGTTGACGTTTTTCCTTGCCCAGGTCGATTTGCAGACGCAGCAGCTTGTCGGTTTTCGGCACCGGTTCCGCTTCGAGCACCACCGCCGTGCGCAGGTCCACCTGTTTGAACTGGTCGAAGCTGATCAGGCCGTCCTCCTTCTTCACGGCTTTCTGCGCCTTTTTCTCCTCTTTCGCGGCTTCTTTGGTATAGGTTTCCTGCACTTTTTTCAGATCCAGACGGGGGAAGATGGGGTCGCCGTGTTCGATGGCGACGCCCTGCAACCGGTCGCTCCACACGGTATCCGCCCAGGCGAACTCTCCTTCCGGCTTCCAGCCCAACCGTTCCGCCAGTTCTCGCGTCTTGCCGGGCATCATGGGGCTGAGGGCCACCGCGGCGATGCGGGCGCCCTCCAGGCAGACCGCCAGCACCTGCCCGGCGGCCTCCGGATCGCTCTTGCCCAGCTTCCAGGGCTCGGCGACGGTGAAGTAGCGGTTGATCGCCCGCACGAACTGCATGGTCTCCTCGATGGCGGCGTGGATCTGCAGATCCTCCACCAGCTTGCGCACCTGCACCGAGATCCGCCCGGCCAGCTCCACGATCTCGTTCTCATCGGAATAGTCGATCTCCGGGACCGTACCGTCACAATACTGCACCAGCAGCTTGGTCACGCGGTTGACCAGGTTGCCCAGGTCGTTGGCCAGGTCGGAGTTGACCCGCCGGACGAAGGCTTCCTCGCTGAAGGAAGCGTCCTGCCCGATCACCATCTCGCGCATCAGCACGTACCGGAACCGTTCCGGGCCGTACTTTTCCGCCAGGTCCAGCGGCCGGATGACGTTACCGGCGCTCTTGGACATCTTGGCCTCTTCCACCAGCCACCAGCCGTGCGCCAGGATATGCTTCGGCGGCTCCAGCCCGGCGGCGTGCAGCATCGTCGGCCAGTACACGGCATGCGTGGTCAGAATGTCCTTGCCGATCAGGTGAAAATCCGCCGGCCACGCGGGTGATTTGCCCTCCGGCGGGCTGACCGTCGCGGAGTAGTAGTTCAACAACGCGTCGAACCAGACGTAGGTGACATAGTCATCATCCCACGGCAGCGAGATGCCCCAGCTCAGACGCGCCTTGGGACGGCTGATGCACAGGTCGCCCAATGGCTGCCGCAGGAAGCCCAGCACCTCGTTGAGGCGGAATTCCGGGACCACCGCGTCACGGTGGGTCTCGTAATGGTTGATCAGCCATTCCTGGTACTTGGACATCTTGAAGAAATAATTGACTTCCTTGATCAACTCGACGGGACGGCCTCCGATGGGGTCCTTGCCGTCGACCAGGTCCTTTTCAGTGAAGAACTGCTCCTCGAACACCGAGTACCAGCCCTCGTATTCCTTCTTGTAGATGTCGCCCTGATCATAGATCTGCTGCAGGATCTCGACCACGATTTTTTCATGGCGTGGTTCGGTGGTGCGGATGAAGTCGTCGTACTCGATGCCGAGCTGCTTCCAGACATCGATAAAGCGCTCCGCGGTCTCGTTGCAATGCTCCAGCGGCGTCTTGCCCAGCTTTTTCGCGGCGTCCGCCACCTTCTGGCCGTGCTCGTCCGTGCCGGTCAGGAAATGAACCTCCTCGCCGAACAGCCGGTGATACCGGGTCATGACATCCGCGAGGATAGTCGTATAGGCATGGCCGATATGAGGCTCGGCGTTCACGTAGTACAGCGGCGTGGTCAGGTAGAACTGCTTGCTCATGATGTATCTCGTATCCTGGTTTGGTGTTACCCTTGTTTGTCGCCGGGGTTGTCTTTTTTGCCTTTGCCGCCGCTGTCGGGACGCGGATCGCGATGCCCGCGACCGCCTTTCTTATGTCCCTGCGACGAGGAACTCTTCGGTTTCTGGGCACGCTGGCGGCGGGATTTATTATCGGCTTGCGGGCCGTCTTTCTTGTCGCCGCCGCCTTTGGAACCTCCGCCGCGCGGGCGACGTGGTTTGCCGCCACCGCCCTTCCCACGCGGGCGCTTGCCTGTTCCGCCGCGCGGTTTGGGTTTGTCTTCTGAGCCGGAGGGCTTGTCCGAGGGCTTGCTCACCGGCACCGCTTCCACCAGCACCACCTGTTCGGAGGAAGGCTTGCGCCCCCTGTCTTGTCCCTTGCCGCCACCCTTCTGCGGGCCGCCGCCTTTCCCGGGACCGTTGAGCTTTCGTCCGCCACGTCCACCGCCACCGCCACCCTGCTGCGGTTTCACCTTCAGCGCCTCTTCCTCGGCCTCCAGCTTCGCCTCGGCGGCGGAAGCGGCGATGGGATGATCCCGCTTGTAATCGGGATCGTCCTTGAAGGTAATAGGCGCCTTGGGTTCGCTCTTCTCCGCATCGAAATCGCTCAGGGCTTTGAGAGTCTCGGCGTCAAACAGGCTGAACTTGCCGTCCTCCCAACGCACACTGCACGCGCAGGCGCACATGTCCACCTTGTCCACCACGCCCTTCCGCTTCGGAGATTTCACCTTCGTATCCGGTTTGGGCAACATCTGGTTGACGAGGCGATACTGTTCCACCTCGTAGCGCAAGCAGCAGCGCAACCGGCCGCATAACCCCGTATTTTTCTGAGGGTTCAGCAGCAGGTTCTGCTCTTTGACCATGCTGGTGGTCACCGGCTCGAAGGTGCGTATCCAGGATTCACAGCAGACTTCACGTCCGCAGATACCCATGCCGCCCAGGCGCTTGGATTCATCCCGCGCTCCGATCTGACGCAGATCAATCCGTGTCTTGAAATGCTGGGCGAGATCCTTCACCAGCGAGCGGAAATCCACCCGGCCGTCGGCGGTGAAATAAAATGTCAGCTTGTTGCCGTCGAGCTGGTATTCCGCATCCACCAGCTTCATCTCCAGCTCGTGGGTTTTGACGGCGTCGAGGAAGTAGGTTCGAGCCGAACGTTCGCGGTCGATGTTGTCCCGTCGGCGCTCCATGTCGGCGTCGTTGGCTCGACGCAGGATCAGCTCGGGCTCTTCGTCGCCCAATTGTTGCTGGAACTTTTCTTCCCACTCGGCCCCGAGCAGGCTTACCCGCCCCAGGTCCTCGCCCCGGTCGGCGCGCACGACCACCCACTCAAAGCGCTTCAGGGGGAATTCCTGCGGGTTCGCGTAAATCCCCTTGCGGTGGCCCTTAAAATCGACTTCTATCAATGACATCCAGGTTTCTCCTTGTCCAACGTCAGGAGCGTTTCGCGAACAGAATGGCGCGCAGTTGCTGAAACAGCGACACCATCACGAAACTGGGCTGCACTCGTCGTTCCAGGTCCAGCCGTGCTCCATCCACCGCGTCCAGTGCGGCGGCAAAATCACGGTCCCGGCAATACACGGCGAACTTGCGCATGGCGTCGCTCACCGTGTCCGGCCAGTCCGCCTCCGGCAACGCATCAATGCTCTGCACATCACGCAACCAGTGGCTCATCAGGGTCAGCAGCGGCCCCAGCTTGTCCTGGTTGACGTAGGAGGTGAGACGGTCCACCTCCGCATCCAGCTTGCCCGGATCGCCCGTAACCAGCAGCCGGAACAGCTCCACGGCCTTCTTCTGCTGCGCCGCGGGATCACTCTGCGCCCATTCTCGCGCGGTGCGCCAGGAGCCGTTCGAGAGCCGGGCCGCGGCGTCGGCCTGGTTGTCGCTGATCCCCTCCCGCGCCACCAGCTCGCTGTGAATCAGCTCCAGCGGCAACGGTGCGAACCGGTACGTCTGGCACCGCGAGATGATGGTCGGCAGCAGGCGTGACTCCCGGGAAGAGGTTAATATAAACAATGCTCTCGGCGGCGGCTCCTCGAGGAGCTTTAAAAAGGAGTTCGCCGCCTCGACCCTGAGCCGGTCCGCCTGGCTGATCAGCACCATGCGCCAACGGCCGCTGAAGGACGTCATGCTGAACTCGCGCCGCAACGCGCGGATGTGATCCACCATGATCTCCTGCCCGCCGGTAATGTCCAGCGGCAGGTAGTAATCCTGGCTCTTGGCCGCGACAAGCTCTTCAATCCGCTTCTGCTGAGTGTCGGAATAGCTGAACTGGCCCTCATCCGACGCCGTCTCCTTCGGCTTGGGCAAGGGGAACAGGATGGTCAGGTTGGGATGAGACAGCCGCTTGCTCTGTACGCAATTGTCGCATTCACCGCAGGGGAGATCACGGTCGGGGGGATCCCCCTCCCCGGGCATGTGGCTGCACAGCAGGGCGCGGGACAGATCCAGCGCGGCCGCCTCTTTGCCGCTGCCGGACGGCCCGATAAACAGCAGCGCATGCGCCATCCGTCCAGACAGCATGGAACGCCCCAGCGCGTCCAGAATGCGCTCCTGGCCGATGACGTTGGGAAAACGAATACTTGCCTGTGTCGCTGTCTCTGTCACGTTGTGTCTCGATGGTTTTTGTTTACCGTGCAGATTCATCGTAGCCCCCATTTTGCCCCGGGCAGCGATTTGAAGGTTGCACGAAGCCTGCATTAATTCGTTCATAGTCATCTCTATCAGCACTCAATAAACCTCACGACAAGCTGCCCAAGGCAAATGGTAATTTTACCCTTAAGGTTCATTCCTTCTTACTACCTTTTTCACTTTTTTCACTTTTTTCACTTTCTTTACTTTCTTTACTTCAATCAAACCCCCTGCCCCAACCAATCCAGCGGGTCCTGTTTCTGGCGTTGCTTCCAGACCTGGAAGTGGAGGCGCGGCGAGCCTGTCGCCGACTCCGGGCCGACTCGTCCGATCACGCGTCCCGCCTGCACCTCCTCGCCCTCGCTTACCAGCAGGTCGCCCAGGTGCGCGTACACAGTATAATACCCGTCGCCATGGTCCACCAGCATGGTCGTACCGAAGCCGCGCAGGTAGGTGATGCGCGTACACACACCCGCCTGCACCGCGAGCACCTCGTCGCCCGCGTCGGCCTGGATGTCAATGCCCGGATTTTCAGTAACGGTGCCGGTGATGCTGTTGGTCTGCAACCCGAAACGGGTGAGCACCCGTCCCCGCAGGGGCCAAGGCAGACGTCCCTTTGCCTGCGAGAACGACTCAAACGCCGGCGTATTGCGTACAATCACTTCCGCCGCGGAATGCGTCCGCACCCGGATCTCCTGCACCGCACCGCCCGCCCGCTGGCGTTCCAGGCTGACAATCCACTCTTCCACCTGCTCCAGCGACTGCTTCCGGTCGGCGATCATCTGCTCGACCGACGCCTGGTCCTGGCGCACCTCGGAGAGCATCCCGGCGATCTGTTCGCGGTCCTCGCTGAGGCGCGCCTGCTCGGTGCGTGTTTCCGCCGCCAGCTCCTGAGACCGTTGCAACGACTGCCGCTTGTTCTCCAGCGCCCGGTTCAGGTCACGTTCGGTCTGCGCCAGGTTCTGCGCCGCGCGGTCCTGCCGTTGCCGGGCGTCCCGCAGCCGTTCCAGGTTCTTCTGGTCGTTGTCCTGCACCCGGTTGACATACAAACGCCGCCGGAACAGGTCGCCGGGACTGTCGGCGGCCATCAGGAAGCGAAGCTGCGCACGGGCGCCGTGTTTGTACACATACACCGCTCGCCGGTGGATCAGCTCCTCGAGCTTGGTCACTTCCCCGGACAATTCGCCCAGCTTCACTTGCGCCGCCTGTTTGCGTCGCCCGGCGACCTCCACCTCCCGGCTGTAGCGCTGCACCGCAGCTTTCTCCGAGGCGATCTGCGCCTCGAGCTCGCCGATGAGCTGCACACGAGTGGCGATCTGCTGATCCAGGGTTGACACTCGCTGGCTCAGGTTGCGTTCGCTGGTCTGGATCTCCGACAGGACGGCGGAGAGGCTGTCGATTTCCCCGCGCAGCCGTTGCAGGCGCTCACGCGGGCTCTCGATGCTCAGCGCCAGGGACGCCAGCAACGCCGTGAGCAGGAGAACCACGATTCCCCGGCTGTTACGAACGTGTTCCCTTGCGTACCGTGTGTTGGTCACGTGCGGTCCTGTTTCCGTTTCAGCCTGAGCCAACCTAACGTGCTGGAAAGTAGGCGTCCCACCTGCCGACTGCAAGCTTGGGTTGCGCTTTCCCGGTACACGAAGCTATTATAGTACAACAACCTTGAACAGGCTCACCCGGGAGGACAAGACATGAGGCGATGGACCACAGGCTGGATGCTGAGCGCACTGCTGCTGTTGACGGGACTGACTTTTTCCCCGGCCGGGGCGCTGCCCCCGCCCCGGGTGTTCGAGGACAACCCCGAAATGATGGCCCGGATGAAGGAATACGCCCGTAATGCCTTCGCGCAACCCCAGCGTAGTGAGCTCGACGCCGACACCTCCCATACGTACGACACCATTGAACTGGCCGTGTTTCTTGCACCAGACTTGGACCAGGGGAACTGCTCCACCAGTGTCGACCTGAAGGTTGTGCTCCTGGAAGACGTACCCACAATTCCCGTCTACCTCGCGGAATGCGATATTGATTGCGTACTGATCAACGGGGTTGCCGAATCCTACACTTACGACGAGAACGAGGTGACGATCGACCTGCCCGATGACATCGCCGTCAGCGATACCATTCTCGTTTCTGTCCTGTACACGTCCCAGATCCGGTCGGATCTCTTTTTCGGCGGGTTGATCTACAACGAGAACTACGACAACCTGTTCACCTTCGGCGAGCCCTACGAGACCCGGTACTGGCTTGCCTGTTATGACTACCCGTACGACAAGATCGACACGACTCTCGTCGCGGTTGAGATGGACTCCTCGTATCATGTCCTCTCCAACGGCGAACAGGTGATGCGTTCGGACATCGGTGACGGAATCGCGCAGACCATCTGGATGAATACAGACCCCATCGCCAGCTACCTGATCTCCATCAGCGCAAAGCCCTATGTGTACATCGAGGATGGAACCTACGGCGTCAACGACACCCCGGTGAATTTCTGGGTCTCCGCCGAGCATCAGGAGATCGCCGAATACGAGTTCGGACGCACCGGGCAGATGATCGAAGAATTCGAGAACATCTTTACCCCATACCCGTTTAACAAGTACGACCAGGCGATGTCGGCGATCTTCAGCGGCTGGGGCGCGATGGAGCACCAGACCGCGACCACCTACGGGGCCAACCTGGTGCTCATGGGCGACCGTCGTTTCGAGGACATTGTCGCCCATGAACTGGCGCACATGTGGTTCGGCGACCTGGTCACCCCCATGACCTTCGCCAATATGTGGCTCAACGAGGGCTGGGCGTCCATCTCCGAAGCGCTCTGGCACGAGCTGCTGGACGACGGAGGCGAAGGTGAAGTTTACGCCGGCTTCCGAACCGCCTACTTCAACGAGGACGAGACATTCCGCTACGCCATGTACAACCCGCCGCTGGACTACATCTTCGGGCGCGTCATCTATGACAAGGGCGCGCTGGTGCTGCGTATGCTGCGCTATGTCATCGGCCCGGACGCCTTCTGGGAGGGTACGCAAAGCTACCTGGAGGAGTACGCCTACGGCAATGTGGTCACCAACGAGTTCATCCAGCACATGGAAGACGCCTGCGGCTACGAGCTGGACTGGTTCTTCGACCAGTGGGTGTATGATGCGGGGCATCCGGAATTCATCGTGGGCGGCTTGACCACGGAAGCTGAGGGCGGCGATACCTGGTCGGCATCTCTCGAGATCCAGCAGGTACAGGAAAATGCACCCCTCTTCCAGATGCCCGTGCCGGTGCGTTTCCGGCTGGGCGCGACCGATACGCTGATGCGGGTCGATGTGCAGGCGCTGGGATCGCAAACCGTGACGGTATCGGGAATCGAGTTCGAGCCCACCAGCTTCAACTTCAACCCCGGCGACACCGTGCTGTGCCAAGTGAGCTACAATGGCGTGTACGAACACGGTGATCATCCTCTGCCGACCGAGTTTTCCGTGTCCAACCCCTATCCGAACCCCTTCAACTCATCGACACGGGTTGAGGTAAAAGTCCCCCAGGCCGGGGAATTGACGATCAAGGTGTTCGATACGCTGGGCCGCACCGTCGCGACTCTCCATGAGGGCGTTGTGTATCGAGGCGGCTATGATTACGTCTGGGTGGCGCCGCCGGAGCTGGCCAGCGGCGTGTACTATATCCGAGCGGAAGGGAACCGGTTCAGTCCGGTCACACGTACGGTTCACCTGGTGAAATAGAGTGGTTCTTGCAAAGAATCGAACACACCAAGATTCTTAAGTACTTATTTATTCTGGATTCACGGCTGTCCCAAACTACGGGACACCGCAAGCTTCACTTCGTTCCGGTTCCTGCTTTCGCAGGAATGACATCATGGGACATTTCATTCGAGAATTACTCTAATGTAAACGATAGAACGCCAAAGATGAATCAGTAGTCAGTAGTCAGTAGTGCCACTTCAGATCGGGTTGACTCGTTTGTCTTGGACACTGATATGTAACTGCCGGGCCAACCAACTGTGATTCAACACTCAAACTCGATCTGAATTGGCAGTAGTCAGTAATTCTTAATTCTTAATTCCTAATTCCTAATTCCTAATTATAAAAAAGGTATCCTTAACATCCTTAACATCCTTTCATCCTGTGAATCCTGTGAATCCTGTGAATCCTGTGAATCGAATCAGATAACTGTATCCCGCGCTCCCAGGAAGTCATCCCGGTCGGGGTAGTCTGTGGTGAAGTGCAGCCCGCGGCTCTCCTTCCGCATCAGCGCGCACTGCACCACCAGTTTCGCCACTTGCGCCATGTTGCGCATCTCCACCAGATCGGGGCTGACCACGGTCCGTTGCCAGTAGTCCTCCACCTCGTTGGTGATCAGGTCCAGCCGGCGTTTGGCGCGGCTCAGGCGGTGGTTCGAGCGTACGATGCCGACGTAATACCCCATCAGCTTCTGCACTTCCTTGCGGTCGTAGGAGATCAGGCCCCACTCTTCGGGGTCGTAGGTCCCGCTGTCGTCCCACTCGGGCACTTCCGGCAGCGATTCACCCTTGGCCTCGTCGAGCACGATCTTGGTGCGCTTTGCCGCGCGAGCGGCGAACACCACCGCCTCCAGCAGGGAGTTGGAGGCCAGCCGGTTGGCGCCGTGCAGGCCGGTGCAGGCCACTTCGCCTGCCGCCAGCAACCGTTGCAGGTTGGTCTGCGCCCGTTCGTCGGTGATGACCCCGCCGCATTGGTAATGCGCCGCCGGCACCACCGGTATCGGTTCCTGTGTGATGTCGATCTTGTGTTTGTCGAGCAGTGTGCTGTAGATGGTCGGGAAGCGTTCTTTCAACGCATCGCCGTCGCAGTGGGTGACATCCAGCCAGACATGCTCGATGCCCCAGCGGATCAGTTCGTTGTGGATGGCGCGGGCGACGATATCCCTCGGAGCGAGTTCCGCCTGGGGGTGCACCTTCTTCATGAAGCGCTCGCCCCGATGGTTGTAGAGCTTGCCGCCGAAACCGCGCACTGCTTCCGAGATCAGGAAGGACCGTTGTTTGCGAGAGTTGATGGTAAACAGTGCGGTAGGGTGGAACTGCATGAACTCCAGGTTGGCCAAACGTGCTCCGGCGCGCCAGGCCATCGCGACCCCGTCGCCGGTGGCGATGGAGGGGTTGGTGGTGTGCCGCCAGACACGTCCCATCCCGCCCGACGCCAGGTAGGTCATCCGGGACTGGATCCGTTTCACCTGCTGATCGTCAGGATCAAACACATACGCCCCATAGCAGCGTTTGTTGGCGGGTTTTAGGCTGGAGCGCCGGAGGTGGCGGTCGGTGACCAGGTCCACCGCCAGCATGTTCTCGATCAGTTTGACGTTGGGGTGGTTGCGCAGGGCTTCCAGCAGGGCGCTCTCGACTTCACGGCCGGTGAAATCCGCCCTGTGGACGATGCGGTGCTTGCTGTGGCCGCCCTCACGTCCCAGCGCCAAGTTGCCTTCCTTGTCCTTCGTGAATTCCGCGCCCCAGGTCATCAGGCGGCGGATTTTGTCCGGCCCTTCTTTGGCGACCAGCTCCACGATTTCCGACCTGGACAGCCCGGCCCCGGCGCTGTAGGAATCCTTGACGTGCAGCTCTACGGAGTCATCCGTCCCGATCGCCGCCGCAATGCCGCCCTGGGCATAGTTCGTGGCGGAATCCGCAGAGCCCTTCTTGGTCACCACCATCACCGACTGTTTGTCCGCCAGTTCCAGCGCGTAGGTCAGCCCGGCGATGCCCGATCCGATCACCAGAATGTCGTACACTGCACCATTCATGTCGGCAACACCATGCGTATCACTGTCAGCTCGCGGGCCCGGCTCTCTTTGACGAAGATGCGGCCATGATGCATCTCCTCCACCACCCGCCGCGCCAGGGACAGGCCCAGTCCCCAGCCGCGTTTCTTGGTAGTATACCCGGGGCGGAACACGGTTTTCTGGGCCAGCGGCGCGATGCCTTTGCCACGGTCCATCACGTCAATATACACACGATCGTCCACTCTGCCCGACTCCACCGTAATCTCGCCCTCGCCCTCCATCGCCTGGGCGGAATTCTTCATCAGGTTCTCCAGCACCCAACTGATCAGGTCGGCCTGGATGGGAGCTGATCCCGTCTCAAGGTCGTTGTAGGTGATGGTGATACCGCTGCCCACGCGGTGCCGCATGTAGTCGATGGCGGACTCGACAACCCCGGGGATCGGCGTGGGCTTCAGCTCTTCCTGCGCCCCGATCTTGGAGAACCGGATGGCGATGCGTTCCAGCCGCGCCACATCCTGCCGCATCCTTGGCGTAATCTCGCCGCCCTTGTCGCCCAGCACTTCCAGCCAGCCCAGCAGCGAGGAGATCGGCGTGCCAAGCTGATGCGCCGTCTCCCGCGCCATGCCCACCCACACGCTTTTCTCCTCCGCCTTGCGGATGGAACGGAAGCCGACATACCCCAGCACGATATACACTGCGACCGCGATGGTGGTCGTGATGGAGAACCAACGCAACAATTTAACAATCGCCGGGTCGTCAAAATGGAAATAATCGGTGAAGCCGTAATACTCGAGGGGCACCGGCTCGTTGGCATTGTCCATCTCGGCGAGGATTTCCCGCACGTTCTGCCGGGCGGCGGCGGTGGTGTCGTCCGGGGAGACGGCGATGTTTTTCCAGAACTTGGGATTGCCCTCGCTGTCGGTCAGGATGAGGGGAAAGTCGATCCCCTCCACCGCGTCGAGGAACAGGTCCGGGTTGTCGCCCAGGATCAGGTTGCGGTAGTATTCCACAGAGAGCGACAGATGCGAGCGGGTGGATTCGCGCACATCCTGCACCAGCAGATGCGTGGTGTAGAACAGCGCCCCGGCCAGCGCCAGGCCCGCCAGAAACAGCAGGCCCTTGTACAGCCCGGCGCGGCGAAGCTGCGCCGGCGGACCGCTCAGGTGCTGGGCGCCTCTCGCACCTTTACCGCCACGACTCCCCTTTTGCTCACGCCTGTTCATCCGCCTCCACCGTTTCGCTCGACGGCGTTTTCTTCGCTCGCCGCGCCAGCAACGGCCCGCCGATGCTGAGCGCCAGGATCACCACCCAGCCCACCGACGACAGCGCCAGCGCCGGACCCCAGTGCGCGGGACGATAGACAAACTCCACCTCGGCCTCGCCCGCCGGGACTCCCACCGCCCGCATCATCCCGTAGGATCGCATGATCTCGGCCAACTCGCCGTTCACCGTCGCCGTCCACCCGGCCGACGAGTACGCGTCCAGCAGCACCAGCACCGCCGGATGGTCGCTCTGCGTCTTGATCACCACCTGGTTCGGGTTCCAATCGGTGATCTCCGCCGACCCCTGCAAGCTGTCCACTTGCGCAATCGAGGGCTCCCGGTCCAGGAGCAGCGTTGTGTTGGGATTAAACCGTTCGCTGCTGATACGGTCCAGCGCCAGCTCGGTCTCCGGTACGACCTCCCAGTCGCCCCTCAGGAAAACGCGGTCCAGCCCCGGCATGGCGTACAAATTCCCGCCACGGCCGCTGTACCAGGGCTGCCAGCCCTGCAACGGCTGCCCGGAATAAATGTACCGCACATTGAAGATCGAAAGTACCGGCGGTTTCATCAGAGCTTCCTTCTCCTCCAGGTACCCATACGCCGCCGACTTGGAGCCGGTGTATCCGCCCTGCTGCTCGATGCCGAACGCGCCCCAGGTGTTCGTCACACGGGTGCGGTCCACCGGCAGGAGACGCCCGCGCGGCGCTTCCTGCAACTTTTCCACCACCTTGTCCTTCTGGAAGTAAGCGTTTATCCGGCCGACCGGCTGCGGATGCAGCAGGCGTGTCGCCAATGGGGCCAGGTCGAGCACCAGCATGACCGCCAGGATGAGCCCGCCGGTCCAGGGCGCCCAGCGCTTCCAGACCACCAGCCAGAGCGTGACCAGGGTCAGGTGGACAAACACCAGTGTCCGCAGGATGGATTCCGCGGCCATGTCGCCGAGACGGTCGGAGATCTGCACCGCACGAGGTTTCACACTGGCCACCATGCCCGCGATGTTGTCCGACAGGAACCCCTGCAACACACCGGCCAGCAGCAGCAATACGCCCGCCGTGGCCAGCGAGTACAGCAATCCCTTGCCCCACTTTTTGCGCAGCTCTTCTTCTGCGTTGCGCAGGTCGAACATCCGCTGCAACCCCATACCCGCCAGCACCACCGCCGACAACAGCACCAGGATGTGGATCATCATGGGCACACGGAACTTGTTGAAATAGGGGAGATAATCGTAGAAGAGCTGGTAGAGGACCGGCCCGTGTTTGCCCCAGCTGGTCGCCCAGGCCAGCATCCCCGCGACGAACAGCGCCCATATCCTCCAGTCGCGCCGGCGTCCGATCAGCGCGATCACCGCCAGCACCAGGATCGGCGCGCCCCAGTAAAGCGGCATATCCGTAAAGGGCATGTAACCCCAGTAGGTCTGTCCGCCGAAGCCGTAAAACTCAGGAAACAACAGGCTCCAGGATTCCTGGGGGTGGAAGGACCAGTTGGTGGCGTACTCCCAGGTGACGCCTTCCGCGCCGCGGATGGTGTCGTGGGAGTAGGTCAGCGTGTTGAAGTAAATGACGCCCGTGGCGATCACCCCCAGCAGCCCGCCGACCGCCAGCATCAGCGCTTCCATGGGGATACGCCGGCCCTGCCTGCGCTTCAGGTTGCGGACCACCCGCGCCACGAACCACAGCCCGGCCAGCATGTACCCGTAATAGGCCACTTGGATATGCTGGGTGAACATCAGCAGGGTGAAGGCCAGCCCCAGCAATCCCAGCCGCCCCAGTGTGGGCTTGTCAAACGCCCGGTCGAGGGCCAGCAACATCCAGGGGAGGAAGCACATGGCGTAGAGCTTGGAGCCGTGCCCCACGTCGCCCAATACCACGAGCTGCGGGCTCAGCAGGAACGCGATCCCGCCCAGGAGCTGCACCCAGGCGGAGCCGCCCAGGTGACGGATCAACCAGGCCACGCCCACCGCGCCGATCAGGTGATGCAGCAGGATGAAGTCCACCGGCGAGCCGAAGAACAGCAGCCAACCCAGGCCGCCGTTGTAGAACCCCGGCTGGGCGGCGTCACGAATGAACCCCTCGCTGACCCACACCATCGGGTTCCACAGCCAGCTCGACTGGAAGGATTCGAACATGGCCATGCCGCCGTAGAAGTAGGGATTCCAGTACGGGAACACGCCCTCTTCGAGCCACATGGCGGCGATACGCCGCAGGCTGATGGCGCTGATGCGGTCCGGGGTGAGGTTGAGCCCCATGCCCTCGAACACGCACTTGTACCACACGCCCAGCATGATGAGGTAGAGCGCGAACGGGACCAGGAAACGCTCGTCGAGCAGCCACCGCCACTTCGGCGGCAGTTTGTCCTTGCTCAACAGCGGTTGGATCTCACGCTTCTTCGCGTGGCCCCCGGGCTTCTTGTCGGTCTGCTTCTTTTGCTTGGCCATAATGCGGCTGCCTGTGTCGGTGGATCGTAAAACGGAGTTGCTTACTTCCCAGACTGTATCAAAAGTCCGATGGATCTCATTCCCGCGAAACAGACTGTCGCAGAATGCGAGAGGAATCTCATTCCAGCGAAGGCTGGAATCCAGGCAAGGTGCAAGAATATCATAAGTTAGCAACCCAGCACCAGAGTCGTGTTCAAGAGGGCGTTTCCATAGTTAACATGTTATAGTATATAGACATGACTGGATTCCTGCTTTCGCAGGAATGACACCCTCTGTACCCTCTTTGCCGCCCTCCTGGATTCCTGCCTTCGCAGGAATGACATCATGGGACATTTCATTCGAGTTCCTA
>CAZYOC010000087.1:0-8238 GCA_964648415.1 uncultured bacterium
TTTATACAGACTGTTGCACAATAGGAACCGATCTCATTCCAGCGAAGGCTGGAATGAGAGACATCAGAATTCGTGCAACAGGCCCTATAGTGGTTCTTGCAAAGAATCGAACACACCCAGATTCTTAAGCACTTGTTTATTCTGGATTCCTGCTTTCGCAGGAATGACATCATGGGACATTTCATTCGAGAATTGCTATAGTCGACCGTTTTACGAACGATGAATGATATTTGCCCCGGGAAGCTTGTGGTGAGTAGCAATACTACCCATCTCCCCCAACGATGAACCCAAACGGTTGGTGTAGCCATAGACGGTTCATCGCTACCCGGGAAAACCCTTAATATCCGTCAATCCAGGCGAAACGGTCCCCTATAGTTCCAACGCCGCCTCCCAACCCTCTTTGACCGCGTCGTAGATCTGGCGTGGTTGCGACGCATCGCCGATCACCCGTACCGTGAAGCCCTGTTCGGTCAGCACGGCGCTCAGTTCGTCCTGCGCCACCGCTCCCACCGCCATGATTACTGTGTCAAACGGCCCCAGCCGCTGCTCGCCGTCACCGTTCTCCACCACGGCGTAGCCCTCCTCTATGCGCAGTACCCGGGTGGAGGTATGCACCGGAACCGCAGCCTCCTTCAGTTGCTTGAGCGCCAGCTTGCGGCTCACCGGCTCCATGTCGCGCGCGATGTCCTCCAGCAGTTCCACCAGCACCGGCTGCCTGCCCTCTTTCAACAGGAATTCTACCGTCTCCACTCCCACCAGGCCGCCGCCGATCACCAGCACCCGTTGGCCGACCGGTTTCGCGCCGGTGAGCACGTCCTCGCCGGTCAATACCTCCGCAGCGCCCTCCAGGGGGAACCGGGCGGCGCGCGAGCCGGTGGCCACCAGCACCACATCCGGCCCCTCCTCGCGGATCAGCTCGGGGGTGGCGCGGGTGCTGAGCCGAAGGTCCACATGGCTGCGGTGGATGGCCCTCCTCAACGACTCAAACGGTTTCCGCATGCTCTGCTTGCCGGGTACCAGGAACGCCAGGTCGAACTGCCCGCCGACTTCGGCCTCCGCCTCGAACAGAACAACGTCGTGGCCGCGCTGCTCCGCCGTGACCGCCGCCTGCACGCCCGCCGGACCGCCGCCCACGATTACAACCTTCTTGCGCGACGTCGCTTCCTCCATCACGCGCGCCTCCGACCCGACCTCCGGGTTGATGATGCAGCCCAGCCCCACGCCGGTCTTTACCTTCAGCAGGCACCCTTGCAGGCAATGCCCGCACAACGCGATCTCGTCGCTGCGGTGTTCCAGCATCTTGCGGGGGAAGTCGGGATCGGCGACAAGGGGACGTCCCAGCGCGACGCCGTCGGCCATCCCCTGCGCGAGAATCTCCTCGATCCGCTCCGGATCGCCCAGCCGTCCCGCAACCACCACCGGCAGATCAACCTCCTGCCGGATCATCGCCGCCCAGCGTTCGTTGCGGCCCTCCGGCAGCGCCATGTGCTGATAGTACCACGGCGGCGAATCGCAGGCCGACCCGCTGACCACATGCAGCGCCTGCACCCCGGCCTCCTGGAGGAAACGAGCCATCTCGAATGCGTCCGACTCAATCAATCCGCCGGGCGTCATTTCCGAGGCCGACAGCCGGGCGATGACGGGAAACTCGTCGCCCACCGCCTGCCGTACCGACGCCAGCACCTCCCGTGCGAACCGCTGCCGGCTTTCAAGCGAGCCGCCGTACTCGTCGCTGCGGGTGTTCGTCCGCTCCGACCAGAACTGGCTGACCAGGTAGCCCAGCCCGACCTGCACTTCCACAGCATCAAACCCGGCCCGTTTCGCCCGCCCCGCCGCTTCACCGAAGGCGGTGACCAACTCGCGGATACGTCCCACGCTCATCGGTTCCGGAGTCTGCCCGGTGCCGGGACAGACCACGGCGGAGGGGGCTTCCGGCGGAGCGCCGCAGGCCTTGGGATTGGCCGCACGGCCGGCGTGGTTGATGTGGGCGATCGCTTTGGCGCCGCCCTCGTGGATCACCTGCGCCAGGCGCGTCAAACCTTCCAACCGCTCCTCACTCTCGATCCCCAGTTGTTTGGGATGCTCTCTGCCACGACGGTCCATCGCCAGCGGTTCGCTGATCAACGCCCCCGCGCCGCCCTCCGCCCGGCGACGGAAATACGCCAGCGTTCGCTCGGTGACATCGCCCTCGGGTGTCCCGTATCCCGTCTTCACCGGCGCCAGCCAGATGCGGTTGGCGGTCTCCAGTGTCCCGATTTGCAACGGTTTCGCTGCTTCCATGGTCCCCCTCCTCTGCGGTTGGCAAGATGTGGTTTCTTCGGTTGGATGCAGCATGTTTCCAAAGGTTTATGGCGATTTGTGCAGCCTCAATTCCAGAATAAACCAGCAGCACTGCGTCACCAACAAACGCGGAAGATGCTCGATTTCTGCTCTGAATACCTGCCAGATGTGCTGGACCAGGAAGTCACCACGCTGGTCAACGAAGCCATGGAAGCGGGCTGGCATCGGGTTACCTGGCAGGCCGACGCGCCCTCCGGGGTGTACTTCCTCCGCGCACAAACCAGAGGCTGGTCACAGGTGCGGAAGATGACACTGCTCAAATAACAAGCCTGGATATAGTGAGTCTTGAGCGTTTCAATCCAGGTGGTTCAGAAAACACCCATATCCTCATCATCCATGTTGACCTCATCACGAGGTCCGGTTTCGGTATTGCTCACATTCTCTTCTTCTGTTGCCGTTCTCTTTCCCGCAAGCTGCTTCTGAGTAGATTTCTCTCCCTTCTTCGTCTTCTTTCCGTCTCCCCTGGAAAGCTGGAAATTCTTGAACGTCGCCCGGAGATCCTCCGCCTGGCTGGACAGCTCTTCGGAGGAGGCCGCGGCGATCTGGGCGCTCTCCACGGTCGCCTGGGTCACGCCCTCAATCGAGTAGAGCGTCTCCTTCACCTGGTCGATGGACGCCGCCTGGTCCTGGGAGGAACGGGTAATGTCGGCGATACGTTCGTTGACCAGCGCCACCTTGTCCACAATCTGGCCGAGCACATCCGCCGTCTGAGTGGCCACCAGCGTGCCGCTCTGCACCGAGCGGATGGTGTTCTCGATCATCTGGGAGGTTTCGCTGGCGGCGTCGGCGCTGCGTTGCGCCAGGTTCCGCACCTCGTCGGCCACTACGGCGAACCCTTTGCCGTGCTTGCCGGCGTGCGCCGCCTCCACCGCCGCGTTCAACGCCAGCAGGTTGGTCTGGAACGCGATGTCGTCGATCACCCGGATGATTTTGGAAATGGACCTGGTGGCTTTGGAGATCTCGTTCATCGAGGTCATCATCTTGCTCATGTGCTGGTTGCCGCGGTCGGCGTTCTGTGTGGTTTCCTGCACCAGCGAGTTCGCCTGCACGGCGCTGTCGGAGTTCTTTTTCGTCTGCTGGGAGATTTCGGTCAGGGTAACGGAAACCTCCTGCAACGAGCTGGCCTGATCCGTGGCGCCCTGGGACAGCGACTGGCTGGTGTCCGCCAACTGTCCGGCGGTGGCGGCGACTTCGCGTGACGCCTGCCCGATCTGGTTCAACACACGGCGGCTGAACCGGATGGTGCGGTTGAGGGCATTGGCGATCTCGGCGTGGTCCCCGCTGAAATCGCCCTCCACGTTGACCGACAAATCGCCCCGCGACATCTTTTCCAGCACCTCACGGATCTCCTTGTTCGGTGTGGCGAAGCTGTCCAGCGCACGGTTGAACCCGTTCAGCACGTTACGGAAATCGCCCTGGAAACGGTCCACATCCGCCCGGGTGTCAAGGTCTCCCTGCACCACCTGCTGCACCAGCAGCATGGATTCGCCCACCAGGGCGTCCAGGATGTAGATCATCTGTTGCAGCGCCTTGCGGGCCTCCTCCCACTGACCGGGGAAGTCCCCGCCCAGTTCGCGCGGGATTTCGCCAACCGCCAACCGGTTGATCCGGCCGGTGATCATTTCCAGCCTGCGGCCCTGGGCGGCGAAGATGTCGGTCATCTCGCCGGCTGCCGTGGCCCACATCCCGCCCAGGCCCGGATCATCCCAGCTCCGGTTCAGCTCCCCGCTCTTCGCCGAATCGAGAACACCGCCCACATGGTCCAAGTAACCTTGAATCGCCCGCGCGAGGTGATTCGTTCCCTCCTTCAAAGCCTCGAAGTCTCCCGGCAACTCGTCCTGAATCAATGAGGGGCGTTGCCCTTTCGCCAGGGTCTCCAGGATCGAGGAGGTGCGGGTGACGGAACTGTGGGCTGATGTCAGCGCGCTGTTCCAGACTTCCACCATATCCCGGTAGACGCCCTGCGCCTGCTCGAACTGCACCTGCGCACTCAATTCGCCGTCGAGCACGGCTTCCGCCACGCGTGTCATCTCGCCGGCCAGTTGCTCGTGCGCGGTCAATTCCTTGCGCACAGCTTTCTCCCAGCCGGCCAGCTTGTCCCGCAACGTATGCAGCGAGTCGGCCACCTCGCCGATCTCGTCGAGACGCATCACCTCGGCCTCCGTGTCCCGCTTGCCCTCGATGAGTTCGTCGACAAACTCACGGATCCGCAGCAACGGTTCGGAAACGTTCTTCCCCAGCAGCATGCCAACCACCAGCGCCGCCACTGCCGCGGCCAACGCCAGCAGGATCCCCACGATCATCAGGATCAGACTGCGATCAACCGGCAAACCGCCATCCGCGCCGGATTCCGGCAAGGTATCCTTCAGCAGGGTCAACCGGTTGCTGATGGCGTCGGTTTGCTCCGTCAGCGAGGGCAGGGAGTCCGGGATGCTTTGCCGGTTCAGTGTCTTCGCCCCGGTCTGGAGGAGCTGCTCGAAACGTTGCGCCAGGTCATCCACCTGTTCCGGCGCTTCGGAGAGTTCGCCCGCCAGGGTTTCCAGGGCGCCGGCGATGTGCTGGTTGGCGGTGTTCAAACGCTCCACTCCGGCCGCCAGCTGCTCGCCGCTCCAGTCGCCTTCCGCCAGCGAATCCAGGTCCGCCTGAACCTCCAGCAGGGTGTGCTCCAACCCGGCGACCGTCTCCACGCCTCCGGACGCCGCTGGTTGGCCGGGGTCCGGCTGCATCCACCAGGCGATGACATGCACCGGGATTTGCAGCAACGCCAGCAGACCGACCAGGCCGCACGCCAGCAGGATTCTCTGTTTGACCGACTTCTTCATCGTATCTGCTCCACTCGTGGACTGTCTTTCTTGAATTGACCAATCCCATGGGATTGGCCCCGGGCAGCGATTCACATTCGGGTCATATACACCGGTCCGCGTTCATTGCTATGGACTCCGTCAGATCCTGCTGACCACGACAAGTTGCCCAGGCCAAAAACCACTACCATGTCATCCCCAGCGAAGCAGACTGTCGCAGAATCAAACCCACTCTCATTCCCAGACATCTGGTTGATTCCTCACTACAACTGCACCGCTTCCGGATCCGGCATGAAGCGGGTGATGATGCCGGGCACATTCAGAATCGGGCTCACCTCGCCGTCGCCCATGATGGTCGTGCCCGCCAGGAACGTGCTGTCGCCCAGGTATTCCGACAAACCTTTCACCACCAGTTGCAACTTTCCCACGACGCTGTGGACAAACAGCCCCAGCCGTTGGTCACGGTCCTCGATGATGACCACGAAGCCCTCTTCCCAGGGCGTTGTGTCCTTCCCCAGGTCCAGCATTTCACTCAAACGCATTAAGGGAATCAACCGGTTGCGCACCTTGATCAGCTTTAACCCGTCCACGTTGGAAGAGAGCTGCGATTCCCGGATTTTCATGGTCTGGCGAATGCCGACAAAGGGGATGATGAAGCGCTTGTCCTTTACCTTGACCACGATCCCCTTCAGCAGAGCCAGCGTGAGGGGAACCCGCATGATGAACGTAGCGCCTTTGCCGGGCTTCGACTGGATCTCAATGCGGCCGTGGCACATTTCCAGCTTGTCCATGACCACATCCATCCCGACCCCGCGGCCGGAGATCTCGGTCACCGTCTCGCTGGTGGAAAAGCCGGGCGCGAGGATCAACTGCCACACTTCACGGTCTTTCATTTCCGCGCCGGTTCCCTGCAGAATGCCCTGCTGCCGGGCGCGGTCCAGGATTTTTTCGCGATCCAGCCCGCAGCCGTCATCCGACACCCGGATCACCACATCGCTGCTGACATGCCGGGCTTCCAGCTCGATGCGTCCCTTCTCCGGCTTGCCCGTCGCCCGGCGCTGCTCCGTGGTCTCCAGGCCGTGATCAATGGCGTTGCGCAGCAAGTGGACCAGCGGGTCGCGGATCACGTTGACCAGGCCCTTGTCGATCTCCGTGTGCTCGCCTTTTAGAATCAGTTCCGCTTTCTTATCGTTCTGGCGGGACATGTCCCGAACCAGCCGCTTCATTTTGCGGAAGGTATCCTTCAACGGCACCATGCGCAGGGAGGTGGTCGCGTCCTGCAGGCTGTGCGTCAGCTTCTCCATCCGGCGCAGCACCTTGCGGAACTCGTGGTAGCTGGCCTCCTCGCCTTGTGAATACGGGTTCTCCACCAACATGGCTTCGGTAATGGCGATTTCCTCCACCAGGTCCATGATCTCTTCCAGCTTTGCGACACTGATGCGGACAGTCGCATCCGCGCCTTCGCCATGCGTATCCGTCTCACGCCGCAACTCTTCCAAGCGGTTCTTCTGTTGCTCCAGCAAACTGCTGATCGTCTGCTTGACAGGAGGTTGCGATGGGCTCGCTTCGTCCTGCGGCTCCTTTGGGGCCGCCGCTTTGTCAGGCTTCGGCTTCGTTGCCGCTCCGCCGCCGGCCTCCACCTGGAAGCCTTCCTTGCCGGCGGCCTTGATCAACATGGTCAGCAGCCCTTTGGTCCCCGGGACAGAAGGCTCACGGCCTTTTTCCAGCGCCTTCAGCCCCTTGCGCTGGAACCCGAAGCTTCCCAGCAGCAAAGCGACCAGTTCTTTCGAAGGAGTTTTCCCTTGCGCCTGTGCTTTGGCAAGAATATCCCGCACCACACCGCTGATGGTCGCCAGATCATTGAACCCGAACATGCTGGAGGTGACCGCCAGGGTCTGGACTTTCCTCAGCGCGTCGTGGATCAAGCCTCCCGCATCCTGCGGCTGCGCATCCAACGCCTTCACGTTTTCCTCGGCGGCGCTGAGCAGGTCATTCGCCTGCCCGACAAATTCCTCCGCCTGGGAGGGATCGAACTCGAAAGGCGCTTTGCCGTCCTCGGCAGACTCCTGCCTCGCCTGTTGAGCCTTCCCGGTCAGATTCTGATCGCCAACGATTTCAGCGATGGCGTCGGTCAGGGAGTTCAGATGATCCGCCGCCGCTTCGTCGGTGAGATCTTTTTCCACTGCCGGCAGGACTTGCGACAACAGATCCAGCGCCAGGTTCAACACGTCAATGATCTCGGCGGAAAAACCAAGGTCCTTTGTGCGCAACCGGTCGAGCATGGTCTCGGCGGCATGAGTCAAGCGCACCATGTGGGTCAACCCGAGATAGCCTGCGCCGCCTTTCATCGAGTGAAACAGGCGGAACACCTCGTCGAGCAGAGCGCGATCCGGCGTACCGGACAAATCTGCCTCCCGCTCCATGTCAATCAGCAACGGTCCCACGGCATCGAGAAGTTCGTGGCTCTCCTCCACGAAGTTCTCGATCAGGTTCCGCTGTTCTTCTTTTCCGGTTGTGTCGTTCATGCGTCCCGTGGACTATGCCCTGTTTCGCCTGAATTGAAACGCGAAAGAAATGTCTCATTATTCATCTCAACCTGCAACGAGGTCATTCCCGCGCAGCAGACCGTATCACAATGTGCGACGACTCTCATTCCCGTCTGCCAGACAGTATCACAATGTGCGACGACTCTCATTCCCGCGAAGCAGACAGTATCACACCAGAAACCACTCTCATCCCGGCCTTCCTGACCGTATCAAAATGCGCAACGACTCTCATTCCCGCGAAGGCGGGAATCCAGGCAAGGTGCAAGAATACATACTGTTAGCAATCCAGCACCACGGTTGTATTAAGCGCACGGTCATCATGGTTAACATTCTCCAGCATATGAACTCAACTGGATTCCTGCTTCCGCAGGAATGACACTTTGGGACATTGTTTTCAAGAAACCCTATAGCAGACTGTATCACAATCACAACGACTCTCATTCCAGCGAAGCAGACAGTATCACAATGTGCGACGACTTTCATTCCAGCGAAGGCTGGAATCCAGGCAAGGTGCAAGAATACATACTGTTAGCAATCCAGCACCACGGTTG
>CAZYOC010000087.1:8338-15898 GCA_964648415.1 uncultured bacterium
TATTAAGCGCACGGTTATCATGGTTAACATTATCCTGCATATGAACTTATCTGGATTCCTGCTTCCGCAGGAATGACACTTTGGGACATTGTTTTCAAGAAACGCACTATGCCCTGTCGTCTTCCTCGCCGTCGTCTTCCTCACCGTCGTCCTCCTCACCGCCTTCAAGCATCCCCGGCTGATCATCGGGAAAGATCACCTCCGGCGTCTCCTCGCCGAACAGATCCTCCGCCCGGACATCCCGGTTAATCAGCAGCTTGAACTGCTCGAGCATGCTGCTGAGCCGGTTGGCCATGGTCTCCAGCTCTTCGGCGGCGGATGCGGTCTCCTCCGAGTTGGCGGCGTTGGATTGTGTCACCCGTTCCACATTGGTCAAGGCGTGGCTGATCTGTTCGATCCCGCGCGACTGTTCCTTGGAGGCTTCCGCAATTTGCGCGACCAGGTCGGAAACATCGGTGGACCGAGTCAGAATATCCTCGAAGGAAGCGGCGGTATCCTGCACAATGTTGGTGCCGACTTCCACGTTTTCGATTGAACGTTCGATCAGGTCCGACGTATCTCGCACCGCCTCTGCGCTGCGCTGGGCCAGGTCGTAGACCTCGTCGGCCACCACCGCGAAGCCTTCGCCGGCCTCGCCGGCGCGTGCGGCTTCCACCGCCGCGTTCAATGCCAGCAGGTTGATCTGCGAAGCGATCCCGTCGATCACCTTGATAATCTTGAAGATGTCGTCGGAGGAGCCCCGGATTTCCAGCATAGCTTCCTGCATGCGCCGCATCTGGTGGTTGCCCTTCACCGCGCTGCTGCGCGCCGCTTCGGAAAGGTGGTCCGTCTCGATGGCGTGTTCCATGTTCTGGCGCGCCTGGTTGCCAATCTGCAGCATGGTGGAGGAGATTTCTTGCAGTGCGGCCGCCTGTTGCACGGATCCCTCCGACAAATGCTGACTCATGTCGGTCAGGTGCGTCACCCCCTCGTTCACCTGGTCGGCGATCAGCGCAACGCGTCCCAGCAGATCGTTCAGTGATGCCAGGGTCTGATTCACACTGTACTGCAAGACCTCCAGCTCGCCTTTATATTCGCCCTTTACCGCGCTGGTCAAATCACCCCGGGCCATGACCGACAGCACCCGGATCACCTCGGTGACAGGCCTGAGGAACGCGTCCAGCGCCTGGTTGATCCCCTCCACGATGAGGCGGTATTCCCCCTTGTGATGCTCCTCTTCGCCGCGCCTGGACAGTTCCCCGGCCAGCGCCGCCTGGACCAGCGCCCGGGTGTCTTCGGACAACGCCTGGATCGAATCGGCGGTCTGATTCAACGCCTCCTTGATCAAGGCGTGATCGCCCTTATAATCCCCCTTAACCCGTTGATTCAGATCGCCTTCCGCGATGGAGCCGAGCACCGAAGCGGATTCCAGGATGGGCTTGGCTACTTCGTCCAGCGTCTTGTTCACGCCTTCGATCATTTCCCGGAACACGCCATCGAACTGGTTGGCGTCGGCGCGCGAGGAGAGCTTGCCGTCGATGGCCCTCGCCGCCAGGGTTTTCATGGCCGCCACCACGCGGATCAGGTTGTTCCGCAAGTTGCTCATGGCCTCGTTGGCCACCGCCTGCCGGCCGGGCAGCGGCTTCAGGTCGCGGCTCAACTCCCCGCGGGCGTATTCACTCAACAGCTCCAGAATCATGCTGATATTGTCCACATGCACACGCACTGCATCGTTGGCCTCTTCGGTCATGTCCCGAAAAACGCCCTCGAAGCGTTCGTGATCGACATAGGCCGAGATGTCGCCCTTCGCCTGCTCGCGTCCCATGGTGCGCACCGCGTTGACCACCTCGATCAGCCGGTCCCGCATCATGATCATGGCCATCCCCAGGCGGTCCTCGGAAGAGTCGACGTCCACATCCACGTCAATCTGGCCGTGCGCAATCTTCTCCGCCACTTCGGCGCGGTTGCTCAGCTTCTGCTGCATGTGCTGAAACGCTTCTCCCACCCGTCCGAACTCATCCGTGCGATGGATATCCACCGGCTGCGAGAGGTCGCCGTTGGCGATGGCGTTCGCGCCGTCCACCAGTTTCCGAAGGGGTGTCAGGATATGGCGGATCGTGAGCAGTGTGGTCACTACCGCTCCAAGAATAGCGAGAATGCCGAGGACGATGAGGACAATGATGGCTTGTGTGGAGGACCGCGCCATGCTGCTGATTTGCCCGGACGTGGCGGTCTCCTGGAGCTGCACCACGGTGGCGGCCAGCTCAAGAGCATGATCCGCGCTGGCCTGCAACTGCTCCCGGTGCTGCGATATCTGCTGATCGACCGCTACCAGGTTGAGAAATCCGTCTTTGTAGTTATTCAGTCGTCTCGCATTGACTCGCCCGCGCAGATCATCGATGCGCTGCAACGTCAAGTCCACGTATTTCTCGCGGCCCCGGATGATGTAGTCTTTCTCGTGGCGGCGCATCATAAGGTAGGTCACCATGACCGACGTTCGGGCGGCGGCCTCCATCTGGTGGGCGGCGGTGCGGAACTCGCCACGCAAACCCTCATCTTCGGACAAACCGCGCCGAATGATGTAGTATTTCAGGGAATCCAGCGAGGTCTCATAGGTCGCCAGCTCGGTCGCGATTGTTTGAACCAGCTTGCGGGCGGTGGAATCGGAAGAAGTGGCATCAAGCTTGCGGGCGGCTTCTCGCGCCTGCTGGAGATGCTCTTTGGCCAGGTTGACATAAGCGGAGTCGAGAGTGGTGATGAAATCGCGTTCCCGGCGTTGCGCCTGCAACAGGTCGTTGGCCAGATCCTTGGCGAGCTTGGCGAACTGCACCTGGCCGACCAGGTCGACCTTGAACCCGTGTGTGGTGGATTGGAGCTGGAAGACGCCGACCAGAGTGGTGATGATGAGCAGCCCTGTCAGCAGCCCGAAGCCCAGTCCGATTTTCATCCCGACCTTCATCCCTACCCCGCTTCGTTGTTCCCCCCTGCATCGCAGCTATAGTGAGACCGCTCTCGTCACGGGCGGGACGCCCGTGCTACGCCGTTCATCATCTCCCGATAAGAAACCCGGCAGGAAATAGCTCTTGCCGGGGTCGTGTCGCCAGAAAGCAGTGACGGGTGCGATGTCAGGCTGAAGTCATGCCATGGCTCACCCCTGCAAGATCTCGCGCAACTCATCCACCTCCAGGTACGGCCGCTGGCTGTGAATGATCTTGTGACAATTGCCGCATACAATCCGCAGCTTGGCGCTCTTTGCGAAATCCTGCGAACGGTCTTCCTTGGAAGGAGCATCAAAATGCGCCTCGTATTTCCCCTCCTCGTCTTCCAGGCCATCACCGCAAACCTCGCACTCCAACCGCCCAAATTTCATCTGGTTGACTTCTTTCGCATACTGAAGCTGGGCCTTGTCATTTTCGCGGAGCTGGTGGTAGACATCCTCATTTTGCTCCCCCTCGCCGGAGACCTTCTCATTATCCTTATCGGCGGAAACGATGGATTCATAAGGATCAGGTGCTTCAGCGGGAGCTTCTTTCTCCCGCCGTTCGCTCTCAGAGCCGTTTACAGGAGGCCGTTTGACCTTCTTCTCGGTCAATCCCGTATTCGGCAGCTCCCGGCCCTCGCTCAGGGCATTCTTCACCAGGTAGACATTGATTTTCTTCGCCAAGACTTCACGTTTCAACGGTTTCACAATGAAATCGTCCACCCCCGCCGACAACGCTTCCATCACCTTCCGGGACTCGCCATGGCTGGTAATCATGACAATGGGGACTTCCTGCAGCTCCGGGTCCTCCCGGATCTTCTTCACCAGCTCGAGACCATCCATGCGGGGCATGTTCCAATCGGTCAGCACGAGATCGGTGTTCCGATCAATCAACCGGAACGCTTCCGCGCCATCCAGCGCCTGATGGATTTCGTATTCCCCGAAAGCCGCCAGTGTCCGCTCTGTGATTTTCAACTGAGTCGTTGAATCATCTACGATCACGATCTTCATGAGACAACCCTCGTCATGGTTTTTACACTCCCCCGTTATTGGTTCGATGTATCTGTCTCGAATCCGTTTTGTCGAAGAATGTCGGCAACCACCCGGCTTAAGGCCGCGGCGCGAAACGGCTTGGCGAGATAGCCGGCCACATTCTCCCGCTTGAAGGGGCCCAGCGCCTCCTTCTTTGAAAAGCCGCTCGACAGGATGACAGGCCGCCGGGGACATACCTCCTGGAGCTTGAAGAAGACCTCTTCGCCACTCATCCCGGGCATCACCAGGTCCAGCAGGATCAGGTCAAAATCGTCACCTCGGCGTACGCAGAGCTCCAGCGCTTCTTTTCCGCTATCGACAGCGTGAACCGTATACCCCGCCATGGTCAGCACTTCGGTCACAAATTCCCGCACGGCGTCTTCATCGTCAATCACAAGAATGGTTCCGCTGCCGGTCACCAGGCCGTTCTGCGTCGCGAGACGCGGCTTGATCTCCACCTCGCCGGCGCTGGGAAAATACAGCACGAACTCTGTTCCAACTCCCGGCTGGCTCTGCACCCGGATCGCGCCGCCGTGACCGCGGACAATGCCCAACGTGGCGGACAACCCCAACCCGCGCCCCGTAAACTTGGTCGTGAAAAACGGATTGAAAATCTTGGAGAGCGTCTCCCGGCTCATCCCGCATCCCGTGTCCACAACCCGGATATAGATGAAGCGGCCCTCCTGGATATCCTCCGCAGCCATCATGTCGCCCAGCTCGAGCAGGCTCAGTTCCCGCATCCCGGTTTCAACAGTGATGTCACCCGCCTTGTCGCCCAACGCGTCCGACGCATTAATGATCAGGTTCATCACGATTTGACGGAGCTGCGTGATGTCCGCCCGGATGGTGTCCAGGTCCGGCTCGAGACGCAACGACAGGTTGGCTTTCTTTGAGATCGACACTCTCACCAACTGCAGGATATCGTTCACGATTTCCGTGAGGTTGACCGCCTGGATGACAAACTGGCCCTTTCCGGAATAGGCCAGCATCTGGTTGGTCAATTCGGCGGCGCGTTCCGCTGACGTCATAATCTTTTCGATGCTGTCGCACGCCGGCTCATCCCTGTCCAGCTGCATCAGTGCCAGGTCGGCGTTGCCCATGATCCCCGCCAGCAGGTTGTTGAAATCATGCGCCACCCCGCCCGCCAGAACACTGATGGACTCCAGGTTCTGTGACTGGAGGATCTGCTTTTCCAACGCCAACCGTTCCTGGTTGGCCTTCCTGGCCTGGGTAAAATCCTCCACCATAAGCTGAGCGCCGCTCAATTCGCCACGATCGTTATACATCGGCGCGTAATGGATACGGTAGTACCCTTTCGCGCCCCATTTGCTCTTGTACTCGTGCTCGTCAACGAAGCTTTCGCCCGCCAGGCAACGCTGCACGGCATCCGCTACCCCCGCCTCCTGCAACGGCGGAAACGTCAGCATGTTGATCTGCATCGTGGCTTCTTTCGAGGGGCTATGCAGAACCTCCAGCAGCTTCCGGTTGGCGTTGACAATGCCGCCGTCGGCGTTGACCTGCAGGATGCCGATGGGAGCGTTTTCAAACAAGCGTCGATACCGGATCTCGCTCTTTCGCAGCATGTCTTCCGACCGCCGCCGCGCCGTGATGTTCCGGATGATGACCAATGCTTCGTTTTTACTGGCGGGGGAAATCCGCGCCTCAAAATGCTTTTTCTCTCCATCCCTGTCCAGCGTATAGGTCGTCGTCTGGACACGGTCCTCGTCGAGGGACTCACGGATCAACACGGTGATTTCGTGACCGAATTCGCGGGTAAAGGCATGATCGGTGATCCGTGTGCCGATGAAATCCGACGGCGCGAGCACCAAATCCCGGGCCTCATGATAGAAGCAGTCCAGAAACACGCCTTCGCGGTCCACGCGGAAGATCAGGTCCGGCAGAGCGTTCAGGAGAGCGCGGTGCCGCTGTTCGCTTGCCGCGAGCGCCTTCTCCGTCAGTTTGGTCTGGGTGACACTACGCAACGTGCTCAGGAAACAGGCCGTACCCTGAAACTCGATCGGCATGGAGGAAAGCGATACATACGCCGGCTCGCCGTTGGCATGATGCGTGAGAATGACCTTCTCGTGGATACTGCCCTTGGTTATGGCTTCCGCCATGACACTGCGTCGCACGTCCGCATCGGGGAAAAAGCCCAGGTCGACAGACGACACGTTGAGTAGTTGCTCGCGTGAATACCCGGACAACCGTTCAAAAGCCGGGTTGACCTCCAAGAGGACCCCGTCTTCCTGCCGGACCAGCGCCGAAGCGTCCGGACTGTTCCGGAAGACCTGGTGAAACAGGCTGTCCTCGTGGGCGCCTGAAGACCCGGTGTTCGGTCCTGTGCTTTCCGACATGACGCCGTTCAGTTTGTGGTTGGCGGTGACAACCGGTATACGCTTTGGATGCAGTACAGCGGCAATGATGCCTGGTTGATTTTCCGGTATACTTCAGGCCAAAACAATTTCCCCATATCTGCAATATATAAAATCAGGCGGAAGGTGTAAACGCGCGGTGAGATAATTGTTAGCGATCAGCCTTTTGCCCCGGGCGGCTTGATGTGAGACATTTGGGCAGGTATTCGCCATTGCTATGAACGAATCGGCATCCTCTTTCGCTCTCGAAAGTAAGACTCGATGGATGTCTTCTCCGACTTTTTCGGGGATCTCCTCAGGTTATTCGCAGGGAGGAGATTCACGACTGTGCTTTGCACACCGCAAGCTACGCTATGCCGGGATGAGAGTATTCGCTATTCTGCGTCAGTCTGCTTCGCCGGCATGACTGCCGGGCATACTATCGCGCCAGACTTTCGGAAACGACTATAGAGCTGTAACTACGCACCAGATATTAGTTTATAGGGTTTCTTGCAAAGAATCGGACATACAGTTCATTCTGGATTCACAGCTGTCCCAAGCTACGGGACACCGCAAGCTTCACTTCGTTCCGATTCCTGCCTTCCAGACTGTATCACAACAAAAACCGCTCTCATTCCCGCGTAGGCGGGAATCCAGGCAAGGTGCAAGAAAATATAATGTTAGCAATTCAGAAACAGAGTAGCTTTCAACGTTTGGTCTCCATAGTTAACATGTTGTAGTACATAGACATGTCTGGATTCTCGCCTTCGCGGGAATGAGATCCATTGGACATTCTGATACAGTCTGCTTCGAAGGAATGACACGATGGGACATTGTTTTCGGGAAACCCTGTAGACCCGGGCAGCGATGAACCATCGGCACATCCAATACCAGTCTGCTTTCATCGCTTGGGAAAATGTGAAGTTCTGCTGCTCACTTCAAGCTGCCCGGGACAAATATCGTTCATAGTACGTGAAACGATCCACTGGCTAGAAGCCCGGCCGGAAAGTGTAATTCGGACGTTTTTGCAGGAGTCGTCGGTTCTCATTGCCGGATCGTGCTCAGCGGAAGTGTTTCATAAACAGCGTGATGGCGCTGGAGCGTTCGTTGTATGAGAACCGGGATTTGGTCGGCATTTCGCGAAAAGTGCGTTTCCGGCCAGACTTCTAGTGGATCAATCCATGTAAACCAATCCACTTTTGTGAGATGAGCGAACTC
>CAZYOC010000088.1:0-15828 GCA_964648415.1 uncultured bacterium
CGACAGTCTGCTTCGCTGGAATGAGATCGGTTCCTATTGTGCAACAGTCTGTATATTGTGCGTGTTGCCCTGGTGATCGTTGAAAAAGTGAGCCTGGAGCGTCTGGTCCGTTACTTATTTCACTTTTTTCACTCAGGTAAGTATACTATAAATTCCATATGCTGACACGGGTTCTGATAATGAAATGCAAACTAATATACAGGCTGAAAGAAACAGTCTTCTGATCTTTTCAAGCAATACGCAAAGCGATTATTAGAGTGGTTCTTGCAAAGAATCGAACATACCAAGATTCTTAAGTACTTGTTTATTCTGGATTCCTGCTTTCGCAGGAATGACATCATGGGACATTTCATTCGTGAATTACTATATGCGTGTTGCCCTGGTGATCGTTGAAAAAGTGAGCCTGGAGCGTCTGGTCCGTTTCTTTTTTCACTTTTTTCACTTTTTTCACTTTTTTCACTCAGGTAAAGCGATGTTCAAGTCCAAAACAGCCCTTACAGCCGTCATAGCCGCATGCAGCCTCGTCCTGTTCCTGGGCGGGTGCGGCGAACAGCCGGACCTCCCGACCACCATCGCCAGTCCGGACAATTTCGGCGCCAACGACACCAGCTTTGTCCGCGTTGCGCCGGACTGGAACAGCGGTTCCGGGTACGATCTGGACAATCCCACCGACATCCAGGTGGGGCGTGACGGTCTGTTGTACATCACCGACCACAACACCACCTATGGCGAAGGCGGCCGTGTCCTGCAGGTGACACGCGGCGGCGGCATCCTCAAGAACGATCTGTTCGCCGATTACGCCACCGCCGACAATCCCATCGAAGGGATCGGCCAGGACAGTCGGCTGAACCTCTTTATGGTGCGTGGCGACTCCAACGTCTACATCTGGAACCAGTACCTCAGCCAGGAGGGCATCGAGGCGATGGTGCAGCAGCTCGACGTGGTCGACAATGAAACCGGAGACACCTCCACCGTGGATCTGACCCAGGCAGCCGCCTGGGAAATGCTGCAGGAGTACGGAGAAAACTTCCGGCCGCTTTGGGAGACGGCGGTGGAGACCCAGGACCCGGGCGTGTTGGACCCGTACCGCGAAGAGTATGTCTTTTATCAGGATACAACCCGGTTTTTAACCGAGTTCACCGATGTGGACGCCGGGGTGGACCTCGGCCAACTCGTACGCCTGACCGACCGTTATACCGACCGGATTATCTCGGTCTGGGTGATGCCGGACAAGATCGTGCGCAGCAGCGACGGCGAGTATCTCTACACCTATGTCGGCGTGTACGATCCTTTTATGGACGTGGTCTCTCAGGGCACCGGTCCCGTCTCGACCAACAACCCGACCGGCGTCGTCACGGCGCGCATCACGGGCAACACCCACGAGGTTTTCTTCACCCAGATCGGGCAGTATTACAAGGTGCAGAAACTGCGGGGCAGCGGGCAGGAATGGTTCTTCGATTTCGCTTCCACCCCGGCGGGCGAACCGGAAGTGATGCGGCTCGACTACTTCGGCGCGCCCATGGCCATCGCGGTGGCGGAAAAGGATGAGCGCGGGCTGGGACTGTTCTACGTGGCCGACTCCGCGCAGCATCGTGTGCCGGCGTTTTACGGCAACGGTTTCCTGTTCCGGGAAGTGGCCTTCGACGAGCACCTGATCGACCTGACCCTCGGCGATTCCCTGAGCGAGGTGCTCGACCTTCAGTTCGCCGGGCTGGATACGTTGTGGCAGCCGTCCCTCAACCCGACTCTGCCGCTGGAGTATGTTGCGCCGGTGGATACCACGGTACGGGTCCGGATGCCGATCCTGTACAAACCGCAGGGGGTTGCGACGCTGGAAGGAGTGGTCTACATCGCCGACAGCGGCAATGACCGGGTGCTGAGGTTCAAACGTTCCGACGCGAACTCGTACCTCCCCGATGAGGGCGAATAGCAGGCCGCACCCAAGCACCACTCAGATCATTAACCCGGATAATTCACGAATGAGCTACGGCAGTGGTTCTAGAGTGGTTCTTGCAAAGAATCGAACATACCAAGATTCTTAAGTACTTGTTTCTTATGGATTCACGACTGTCCCAAACTGCGGGACTCCGCAAGCTTCACTTCGTTCCGGTTCCTGCTTTCGCAGGAATGACATCATGGGACATTTCATTCGAGAATTGCTATAAACACTATTTCGGTTCAGAATTGCTAACATTTTGTATTCTTGCACCTTGTCTGGATTCCAGCCCCCGATCACAACATTCGAGGGCAGGCTCTTCGCTGGAATGAGATTGGTTCCTATTGTGCAACAGTCTGTATATTCGCAGGGAGGAGATTCCCGCCTTCGCGGGAATGACGGTCAGGTGTACTATCGCGCAAGACTTCGCGGGAGCTACTAGAGCATAGCGGCGATAAGTTGACTTACTACAGGAGAGGTCTTATGGACCTGAGAACCACACGGTTGATATCCGTCATACGCGCCCTGTCACCGGTTCAACGTATCAGGTTTTTGATTTACCTTAAACTAACGATACTCTACAAGTTAACCGGATGGCGTCCGATCAGATATACACCATTAACAATATATGGTATCCGTTACTCGCTCGAGATCGGCATGGGCGAATGGAAGATCCTCGAAGAGATCAATATTCAGAAGCACTATACATCCGATCCGTACTTCCGTCCGCGTGATGACTGGACATGTGTTGATGTTGGTGCAAACATTGGCACTGTCACCCTGGAATGGGCTAAAGCAATGAGTTCCGGTACGATCTATGCCATCGAGCCGCATCCGGCTACATTCGAACGATTTGAAGAACATATCCGCATGAACCGCAGTGCTGTGACAATTCACCCCCGTTTGCTGGCGTTTTCACACACGGACTCTGAGCTGGAGCTGTTCCTGGCATACGAGGGGACAATGGCCATGTGTCCGGAAGCTGCAGAGAAGAAATGGCGCGGTGAGAAAATCGTAGTGCCCGCCCGTACGCTGGACCAGTTCATGAAAGATGAGAAAATCGAAACGATTGATTTGATAAAAATTGATGTGGAAGGATATGAGGTTGATGTTTTGAAAGGCGCACTCGATGCCATTAAGAAAACAAAACGGATCGTTCTGGAATATCATTCCCCTGAGCTGAAGCAGGAATGTCTCGCACGCCTGAAGGCGGAAGGATTCAGAATCAAGATTCGTAATGACCTGATTTTTGCGCTCAGGCCGGAAGAGGTGAGAACCCGAAAAACTGGACAGGGGCAAAGTCAGTTTAACCCGGATATCTCACGAGTATAGACACTTCGCCAATTCAACCATTGATATAGAGTCAGTTTATAGTAATTCTCGAATGAAATGTCCCATGATGTCATTCCTGCGAAAGCAGGAATCCAGAATAAACAGCGATTTAGAGAATTTTGTATGTCCGATTCTTTGCAAGAACCACTATAAAATCGGTTTAAGGGGTTTTCGGCTTTGAATTATATGATGACAGTTTGTTGTCGTTTTATGCAACCCGCTGCCGGGGTTGAAGGATCTGGTAAATCTGTTCCCAAGGTGCGCGCCAAACGGACGGCGCGAACCTTGGGCTATGGCAGAGAACCACTGCCGTGGTTCTTTCGTGGAATATCCAGGTTAGCAACGATGTCGTTCCTGCGGAAGCAGGAATCCAGGTAAGTTTATATACTACAGAAGGTTAACCATGAAAACCGTGCGCTCAAAACAACTTTGATGTTGGATTGTTAAGGTGTTGTTTTCTTGAATCCGTCCGCTACTCATGATGCAGCAGCGCCCGAATGGCGTTGACCAGGCTTTGTGGTTTGAAAGGTTTATCGATAAAACTGACCTGCGGCATGTCCCCGAACAGTCTTTTTACATGATCCTGGCTGTAGCCGGTGGTCATGAGTACGGGCAGGTCTGGCTGCTTCTCGCGCAAGGCTTCAAGCGTCTCCTCCCCGTCCATGCGCGGCATGATCAGGTCGAGCAGCACCACATCAACAGCGTCCGGATTCTCTGAATAGATCTCCAGAGCGTGCATGCCGTCCTTCGCCAGCAGCACCTTGAATCCCACCTTTTCGAGGCTGCGCTGGGCCATGAAGCGCACGCTTTCCTCGTCATCAACGACCAGTACAGTATACTCCGGTTCCGTAACGCCGTAATGCGGTTCGCCCTCCGCTCCGGCAGCGGCCTCCGCTACCGGGAAGTAGATCACGAAGGTCGTCCCCTTTCCGGGCGTACTCTGAACATCAATGGCGCTATGGTGGCCTTTAAGGATGCCAAGCGTAGCGGCCAGACCAAGCCCACGGCCGGTGAAGCGGGTGGAGAAGAACGGGTCGAAGATCTTTGCCTGGGTTTCCGGATCCATGCCCTCGCCGGTGTCGGTTACGCGCATATAAACATAACGGCCGGGTTTACATTGCTCGCCGACGGTCATCTTGCCAAGCGCCGTGGCATCGCAGTAGTAAGATCCGGTGGAGATGTCAATATTGCCGCTTCCGCCAGGCAACGCTTCAGAAGCGTTCATCACAAGGTTCATGATGACCTGGCGAATCTGAGTCAGGTCGCCTTTTGTCTCCGGCAACGAAGGATCCAGGTGGTATTTCAGGTTGGCTTTGCGCGAGACGGCGGACTGGATCAGGCGATTCATATCCTGAATCACGGTAGAGAGGGTGAACTCCTCGATGACGAATTTCCCTTTCCCGGAGTAGGCCAGCATCTGCCGGGTGAGGTTGGTGGCGCGTTCGGCGGCGGTTTCGATCTGTTCCACGCTGTCCCGGGCGGGGTGTATGGGCGACAGGTCCATCAACGCCAGCCCGGCATTGCCCACAATACCCGCCAGCAGGTTGTTGAAATCATGGGCGATGCCGCCCGCCAGCAAGGACAGGCTCTCCATCTTCTGCGCTTCCAGGAACCGGGTTTCCAGCTTCAGCCGTTCTTCCTCGGCCGCCTTCCGCTCTGTAATGTCCCGGCCGATCATCGCCACCCGGACTACCTCACCGTTCTCGTCACGGATCGGGTGAATCATGGTTTCAAACCAGGTCTTCTCAACCCGGTCTTCATAGAAGACGGGTCGACCGGCAAGAAAGGCCTGTTCGACATTTTTACGGCGCAGGTGTTCGGACTCTTCCGGGGACAGCTCCCACAGGTTGCCGCCGATGAGCTCTTCACGAGAAGCGCGCAGCATCTTTGCGGAAGGGTCGTTCAGGTCGAGAATCGTACCGAATTTGTCCAGCAGGAGGATGACATCGGTGGGTGCGTTGAGCAGCGCCCGGGCGGTGGCCTCGCTTTCACGCAAGGCCTGTTCAGTGGCCTTCCGGTCGGTGATGTCAACCACCAGGCCCAGCAGGCTTTCGGTCTCGCCTTCCAGGTTCAGGATGGCCGTAGCGGCCAGATCGCCCCAGACCAAGCGGCCGTCTTTGTGAACATAGCGCTTCTCCAAGCGGGCGCTGTGGCGAGCGCCGGACCGCAATTCTTCAATCAAATTCTCGGTCAATTCACGGTCATCGGGATGGGTGAAGTCCAGAATGCTCTTCCCGGCCATCTCACCTTTCAGCATTCCCACAATGGATTCAAAGGCGGCGTTGACATCCTTCAAGATGCCGTCCGGAGCCAGCAGTTCCATTCCCACGCTGGTGTTGTGGAACATGGCGCGGTGGGTGGCTTCGCTCTCTCGCAAGGCGTCTTCCTGGGCGCGTTGCTGCGTAACGTCGAGGGCCATGGTCAGGAAAGCCGGCTCTCCCAGGTAATCAATCGGGGTGATAAAGACCTGTGAGGTAAGAATCTGCCCGTTCCGGCAGCGCATATTGATATCCATGCCCTCCACAGCGCCCATCTCTTCAATCAGGCTGCGGACAACCGCCCGCTCCTCGCTGTTGGCCATGAGCTCGTTGAGGTGCAGCGAGGTCTCGCCGGTGAAGGTGTAACCGAGTCGCTCCTGCCCCATGCGGTTCAGCAGACGAATCTCGCCCTGGTGATTGCTGATGACGATGGCGACCGGCGCGTTCTCGATGATGCTGGCGGCGAGAGCGGAAGCCTGCTCCTGTTGATAGCGCGCCTCGATCACTTCCGTGACGTCTACCCACTGGCTGATATAATACTCGGGGATCCCCTCAGGATTCCGATGGATCTGGGTTCTGTCGGCGATCCAGGCGTAATCCCCATTCGCGCGGCGCACCCGGTACGGCTGATGCTCAAATGTGTCTTCATTGCGCTGGGTGAATAGACGGGATTCATAAAACACCCGGTTGGCGTCGCCTGGATGGATCTTGTCCTTCAGCATGATGTCGCCGGCAAGCAAGGCGTCGGGTGGGTAGCCGAGCACCTTCTCGATATTGGGCGACACATACAGCACAGGGTCTTCTTTACGCGGCATCCACCTGATGGCGATGACCTTACCGGACAGAAACGTGTCCAGGATTTCGCGCAGCTGGCGGTTTTCGCTCGCCACGTCGTTGGAAACGCCGGGATTGCCGGAGGCGGATGAAGGGATCGTGTGGTCTTTGTCGGTCATCACGTGAATCTGGTTTGGTGTTGGAGGATTCCTGCAGACCAGACTGTCTTCATGCACAAGTAGTATACAATGCTGCTTACGTCAATATACAGATGCGCTACTGGATCATACACTCGCAAGAGCCCCTGGAGTTCAGTTCCAGCGAAAAATTTCGCTCGAGGAGAGATTTTGCTTGTACTCACACTTTTGCATGACCTATTTTTAAGAAGACTTGCTGCTAAGGAGCGCGGGCGTTTGGATTCAGAAACAGTAGAGGTCAGAATGAAGGGACGAGTCAAGTGGTTTGACAGCAAGAAGGGGTTCGGATTCATCGAGTCCGAAGAAGGCAATGACGTATTCGTACACTTCAGTGCGATACAAGGCTCCGGATTTCGCAACCTTGAAGAAGGTGACGAAGTCGAGTTCGAAGTCGAGCAGGGCGAGAAAGGACTGGCGGCGCGCGATGTGAATCGTATCGGCGGCGGTCCGTCCTCCACTTGGTAATACCAGACTTTATCCATCTATTCGCCGCTACCCTTTTGCGTTGCGGCGTTTTTTGATCGTGGAGCGTTTCACCTGTGATAATCCAGGCGTACCGATCCATGAGGAGGGATGCCTGTAAAACCACGTTTACGCCGTCCGTCCATGCGATCATCGGGTGTCGTTGACGGTGTCAACGCTGCCAGTCGAAAGGTGAGGGAGAACACGATCCGCTACCGGGCGGCGCGGCTGGCGTAAGCCATACTAAAGACTGCATCGAGGGCGAGAAGTGAAGTAATCCTCTCCGCCGGCCGAAATCTCTTCTTCAGCCGACACCGATGTCATTCCTGCGAAACAGACTGTATCACAATAGGAACCACTCTCATTCCCGCGAAGCAGACTGTCGCAGAATCAAACCCACTCTCATTCCCGCCTTCCAGACTGTATCAAAACAGGAACCACTCTCATTCCAGCGAAGGCTGGAATCCAGGCAAGGTGCAAGATAATATAATGTTAGCAATTCAGCACCAGAGTAGCATTCATCTTTCGGTTTTCATAGCTAACATGTTGTAGTATATTAACATGACTGGATTCCCGCCTTCGCTGGAATGAGATTCCTCTCGCATTCTGCGACAGTCTGGGAAGCAGGAATCCAGAAGGAAGCTGTCCCCCATTTCCGCCTGATATCTACTTCACAAACAGCAATCGCGCACTGCTGACCGTCGCGCTTTTATCGGCGGTCAGCCGCAACAGGTACACCCCGCTGCTCACGTCAGCACCGGGCCGCCAGGTGATCGAACCCCGCCCCGCTTGTACCATCCCTGCATCAATCCGGTCCACGAGTTGGCCGGTGATGGAAAAGATCTCCGCCTGGATCTCTTCCCGTCGAGGTGTGGAAAAGCTCACAGTCACCCGGCCGTTGAAAGGGTTCGGATACACTGTCCTGATGGCGAAGCGCCCAGGAAGTTCCGGCTGGGATTCCGGCGCCGTCGCGGAAGCAGGATCAAAGGGATACGCACCCAGATCAGCGATGCTACCGTCGGGATCGGTGGGGCTCTCCGGGTCGCCGGCGTCAATGCAGGGTGAATCGGCCAGCAGGTAGAGCTCGCGGTTCGGCCCGCGCCAGGGAGCGAGACGCGGGTCAAGATAGATGTTGTAAAAGAAGTCGCACGAGTCGCCGTTGGCGTTGACTCGGAGGATGCGTCCGAGTCCCGGATGCAGCCCTTCGCCCTCAAAAAACTCGCCCGACGCGAAAAGACAATTGTACTCGGCGAGCAGGGTTCCCTGCAAGCCACATTCGATCGCCGTACCGAGGCTTTGAAACAGGATGCTGTGGGTGAGTTGCAGCGAACTGGCCCCCAGGTAGAGATCGGCGCCATGAGTTGCATCATTATTGAGAAAGGAACAATGGGTCAGCTCGCCGGATGCAATGAAGAACTCGATCCCGCCTCCCCACGCCGCGCTGTTGGCTTCAAAGATGGATCGCTGGATGGTATAATCCGAGTTGGAAATGTAGATGCCTCCGCCGCGTTGGGCCTCGTTGTCATCGAAAACACAATATGTCAAAGTCACCGTTGAGTTATAGGCGTAAACCGCTCCGCCGCGCTCCGCTTCGCATGCCATAAACGTGCAGTGATCGAAGACGGCGGCGGCATTGTTCATATACACCGCCCCGCCGTAGCTGCCGGGAGGATTCTGCCGGCCGAGGCCGTGATAAAACTCGCACCAGGCAAAGGTGGAGCTGTCGGCGTTGATCAGGTCGATACCGCCCCAGGGGGCGCCTCCCTCTGGAACAGTAAAACAGATCCGCTCCTCATCGGCGCCAAGCGCCTGGATATCGCCCCGCACTTCCAACTCGTAGGGCCCCATGAAAAGGAGCGTTGTTCCCGCTGACATTACCAGCGTGCAGTCGGACGGGATGCTGCAATCGCCAACCACATGAAGCTCGCCCGGTCCGATTTCACCCCAGATCTCGCCTTCAAGGTCCTGACCCATCGCCAATATGGGCGCCAGCAGCCCGATCAACCCTGCCCAAAGCCACCGTCTCGTCATCGTCCCTCCCCCTGAAATGTCTTCGAGAGTGTACGATCAAAACCGGTGACGCGCAACGAGTGGTTGGAATCAGGCGGATGCGCGCCAGTCTTCTCCGCTCGACAAACACTCTGTTTCAGGGGAGCGCCATGCAGGGAGTCAGGAAAGCGATCATCGGAATGCTGAACTGGTAAGGTATGCTCTTATTTGAGCAGTGTCATCTTCCGTACCCGGGTCCAGCCTTTGGCCTGAGCGCGAAGGAAGTACACCCCGGAAGGCGCGTCGGCCTGCCAGGTCACCCGATGCCAGCCGGCTTCAAGCGCGCCCCGGTGCAGCTCCTTCACCCGACGCCCCAGCACATCGTACACCGTGACCTCCACATCCCCCCGCTCCGGTACGCCCAGCACCACCACCATCCGGGCGTTGAACGGATTCGGATACGCCGCCCCCAGCTCCCACGTCGCCGGGATTCCGGTGAAGGTCGACTCGGGAACGCCGGTGAGGAAGAAATCAAACGTCTGGGTCGACACGGTCTCATGCCCCGCCAAATCCCGCGCCACCACGCGCCAGCGATAGGAGCGATCCCACTCGAACTGGTCCTCCTCCACGGTGAATAAGGTGTCGGTTCCGGCGAAATAGTTGACCGGATCGTCGAACTGGTCCACCGGCGCGAGCTGAAGGGTGTAGCTGACAGTGTCGCCGCGGGTGAAATCCCAGGCGCGCTCCCAGGAGAACGTGATGGGCAGCTCGGGTACGATCTCGTCCGGAATGGGCGCGAGCAGGTCGAAAGGACGTGGCGTCAAACCCTCGCTGGTGACGTACACTTCGCGGACGTCGCTGGTGTCCATCAGCCAGACGTCGTCACAGGCGATCACGCGCCAGTAATAGGTGTTCTCGTAGTCAAACCAGCTCACCACCCGGCGCGGCCGGGGGATGAAATAATAGGCGTCCGGCTCGGTGAAGTCCTCGTCGAGGGACAGCTCGAGGATGTACTGGACAGTGTCGTCGGGGTTGGGGTCGGTTGCTGCCTCCCATGTGAAGAGGACAGGCAGGGTGTCGTTTGTGGCGCCGTCGGCGGGAGAAGTCAACACAGGAGCAGTTGGCGGCTGGAAGTTGGTAAAGGGCTGCTGGGAATACGGGATGACGTCCAGCAGAGTGCTGACAGTATCGCCGAGCCCGTCGGGGTTCTGTACCGCATGGTACGGGCCGGTGGGATGACCCCAGTAGTTGTCCACTACCGTCATAATACAATCGAGTGAATCATAGGGTGATAGACCAGCTGCAATCGGAGCATTGTCGAATATATCACAGTCATATATTGATAGCTCGGACGTACTCTGCGCGACGATGGCACCATAATCATTTACAAATAAACTATCTAGTGCGACATTATTGCTAATGTAATTAAAATATAAATCACATTCTGTTTGATAATTATTTGCCGTTGTTGTTACAATAGCATATCCGTTACTGGCTCTATTGTTGTGTATGATATTATTATAGATATTAGAAAAAGCCAATACAGCAATAGCTCCGCCTCTATGGTCAGCCCGATTTGATAAAAATCGATTTTCTGACATATAACAGTTTTCTAAAGGTGGATATACAGAAATACCACCACCCATGCCCATATTGCCATTATACGCTGTCGCATAATTATTACTTACATAGTTTTTTATAATATGTATAGTATCTGTATCACCTATTTCCAGTCCTCCCCCAGATCCCGCACTATTATTCTTAATTATATTACCTTTTATTAGCCATACACCACAATCATTCGTTATCATAGCTCCTCCTCCTGAATAATTCGAACCATTATCATTAATAAGATTATTTTCTATGATCCCATAACTTTCTGGAGTATACAATGCACCACCGAAAACTCCTGAACTATTACCAACAAGCTTGCTATTTCTCATTATAAGATTACTTGATTCAATATAAATTGCACCTCCAGTAATATAAGCGCTGTTATTTATAAAAAAACAATTATTCAATTCTACTACACTGTTACTTCCGTATAATGCGCCTCCTGCATAAGAATAATTATTATTAAAAATAGTATTAGACACTATTAGATGGGTGTTATTAGCTGATATAGCACTGCCATACTGAAACTCATCCTGCATATAGCCATTATTAAACTTTATACCAATAATATTAACCGTTATCATGCTATCACAAGCGATACTAAAGCCACTAAAATTTTCTATAGGATTAATAATGGTATTATGTATATCTATAGTATCATTAGATAAGATAAATCTGCTTGATATCGTAATATTACAATCTATTACTATGGATTCACTATAATTACCTGGGTTAACAAGAATTGTATCGTAATCAGTACTAGAATTTATCGCATTTTCTATAGTGTCATAACCATTTGGCACCTCTAATATTTCAGCACGAAGATTATAAACTATACCTAAAGTAATCATGAAAAATATAATTAGATCAAAACAAACCCTCCTCGGGCAAAAATGATCAACATTTTTTGCCAGGGAGGGGTTAACTAATTTATACACTAGACGCAACACTAGTTTTCTTCAATATAGGTTTTGAAAAGTGTATTCCCGGTGGGTCCATCAGAGTAATGATAATTTATAGTATTATTGGAATTATCAGTAACATCCCATTCTACGTTCCCCCAATCATGAAACTCTTCAGTTACTTCACCTTGAATATTTAACACAGGTAAATCTTCTTCTCCATTATGGACGATAACTATGCGTGCATAAATCATGTTTTCACCATTTGTTACACCAAGCGTACTAATCGATCCTTCAATAGGATCCATTCCATCACTTGCTGAACAAGTATAATTATGTGTAACATTACTTCCCGGTACTAAATTGTCCGTAAATGTAGCAGCCATTAGGGTGGCGCTAATCCCAAAAAGGATTAGCATTCCCAATGAACTCAGCGAAAGCATTTTTCTTTGCATGCCACCCTCCGATTTCCGTTATTGCCTGCACCGTCACTCAGGTGTGCGATTGTTTCCGGCGCAAGCGTTCGATACAGGGCAGGCCGGCAAGTTCAAACCCGCCACCCGCACACACATTATTGATATATTACCCCCCTCGCCAGCGAAAGTAAAGTCCTTGTTGCAAGAAAAGTGAGAAAGATGCCATGCTCGCCGAGGTGTAAAGAAATTGCTACAAAGCAGGCCATGCTTTACAGCGCCCTGTGACATATGATTCACATGTGAAGAAAGGCTTTCGCCCCTGGTTGCGAACTGTACGAGTTCCGAGCATAAATGTTTCGGTAGAACAGGAACAGAAGGAGATCCCCACCTGCGCTGGGGATAACATCATGGGGTGCTTTATCGCAAAATCACTCGAATTGTGTGTCCTTTATTGCAACAGCACCAGCCTGCGGACAGTCGCGTCGCCATCGGCCACGACATGCAGGAAGTACACGCCGCTGACCAGGTTGCCGGCATCCTGGCGAACCGTGTGCGGACCGGCGGCGATCACGCCATCCGTCAACTGCGCCACTTCCTGCCCAAGCGCATTGTACACGCTGATGCGAACATGCGCCTGCCGGTGCAGCGAGAACCGGATCGAGGTCGCCGGGTTGAACGGGTTGGGAAATACGTTCAGGCTGAAGCCCTCCGGCAGCGCGGCGGCTTCATTGACCGCAGCGTCCGGGTCATAGATCCGCAACACGAAATCAGGGTTGTCGATAAAGGGATTGCGGTTGTCCTGGATGGCATACACGGCGTCGTTGCGATCCAGCTCTTTCTCGCTCACCGGGTCCGATTCATGCCACTCCAGCAGCATCTCTTCGGCCCAGGGCTCCAGCACGGCTCCATCACACATGTCGCTGCCCGGCCAGGATCCATCCTCGCCGTAGTAACGAGTTGTGAAATAGAAGTAAACCCGCGCGAAGTCACCTTTGTACTCGTCGATGGGCTCGAACACCATGCCATTGTAGCCGGGGTATGAACAATCGCCTCGTTTGCTGCCGTTCTCCGAGGTCCAGCCGGGGTTGCTGACCTCGCCGTAAGGGTAGCTTCCGCGCATGGAGTTGCAGTAGATATCCGACGGGACGACCATGTGGATGTCCGTGTTCATCGGCAGCACTTCGCCGCCGAACCAGCTCCGCGGCCAGGAGTGCTCGCGGTTGTAGCCCTCGCCCTCACCGCCGGCGGAGCCGCCCTGGTCGGACCCGGGCGTGTACTCGTAGGGAGGTTCGCCATCGGGAACGTCTGAATACATGTCCCAGATCATCCCGTTGGGTTTGACATCCGTCGTGAAAAACGCGTCCCAGATGTCGCCATAGCTGATCACGGTATGGTTGTCGATGATGTCATGCAGCGCTTCGCGGAGTTCTTCGCCCAGCAACCCCTCGGCGTCGTCGTAATAGCCATCCGGCTGCGCTTCAACCTGGTTGGCAAACAACAGTCCTGCTGCAAACACAGCGATAATCTGTATGGCATAGCGCACAGCGGCTCCTCTGTTGAATCGTTCACTTCCTGCAACGTAGGCGAGGATAGTACACGTGTCAACCATTCGGGTGGGTCATCCAGGCAGGTCTGGACATGGATCAGGCGATGCAACCGATGCGACCCGGCTTGACGGCACGGCTTCCCCGTGGCCGCAAGGTGGAGCTTTCCGAGCCCAACAGCACGCTTTCCTCCCCTCGCCTCCAGCCGTATATTTGCCGATGAAACCGTAGTTTCCGGACATACGCCGAGGCGCCTGAAAAATCAACTGCAGGCCTCACGCTAAGACGCTAAGACGCAAAGAAAAGAAGATAAAAAGATTGTTTTTTGAAAAATATATATCTTTTTTTTACTGGAATCTATTGAATTGCTTTTATAGTCGTTTGAGAACATATAGTCGTTCTTGAAAACAAGTATTGATTGAACCCGGTGTTGATTAAATCCATTTTTAATTGAACCCGATGTTGTCTTTCCTGCGCAGGCAGGAGCCGAAGCGTAGCTTGTGGTGTCCCGCAGTTTGGGACAGCCGTGATTCCAGAATGGCGCTATACTTCACTGGATCCCGGATCGAGTCCGGGATGACAACAAACGACAAAGGTGTTCAAGAATTACTGTATCGCGCTGAACTTTCGGGAGCTACTACTTGGCTTTTTGTTTTTCTTCGCGCCTTGGCGGCTTTGCGTGACACAGAGGATGAGGAATCAGAGAAAGCAACCGCATCGCCATTTCTAATTCCTAATTCCTAACTTCATGGACGCGCCATGAGCAACCGAACCGTGATTTACCCGGGCACCTTTGACCCGATCACCAACGGCCATCTGGACATCATCGAACGAGCGGCGGACCTGTTTGACACGGTCCTCGTCTGCATTGCCGTCAACCCGGCCAAGACACCGCTGTTCTCCCTCGAAGAGCGCCGCATCATGCTGGAAGAGGCCATCGAGGGGTATAATGGCCGCGTTCAGATCGACGTGCTCGACGGCCTCACGGTCGACGGCGCCCGCAAGCACGGAGCCATCGCCATCATCCGTGGCATCCGGGCCGTCTCCGACTACGAATACGAATTCCAGATGGCGCTGATGAACCGGCATCTCGAGCCGGAGTTGCACACGGTGTATCTCATGCCCAAAGAGCAGTACACCTACCTCAACAGCTCCATCATAAAAGGCGTGGCGCGACACGGCGGCGATATCCGCCGGTTTGTTCCACCGGGAGTCGAACGGCGGTTGCTGGAAAAATTCGGCCACCGCAAACCATAAGGGGAAATGTCGTGGACCCGATTGTACGCATTTTTGACGAAGCAAAAAAGAACCCGCAACGCATCGTGCTGCCGGAAGGCAACGACCCGCGCATCTGGACCGCCGCCCGCCGCATGGCGGACGAGAAACTGGCGCAGCCCATCGTGCTCGGCACGCCTGAAGAGTGCGCCGCCGGGCAGAAGGAAGCCGGGCTGACCGATGTGAACGGCATCATCATCATCAACCCGGCGACAGCCGAAAAGCATGAAGCCTACTCGGAGAAGTTCGCCGAGCTACGCGCGAAGAAGGGCATGACCCTTGAGCAGGCGCGCGAGCACATGACCGACGTGCTGTACTTCGGCGCGATGATGGTGCGGATGGGCGACGCCGCCGGCGGCGTGACCGGAGCCGCTCACGCCACCGGCGATGTCATGCGAGCCGCCTTCCAGTGCATCGGCATGGCCCCGGGCATGAGCATCGTCAGCTCCATCTTCCTGATGATTATGCCGGAGGCCGACGGCCGCGTGTTCACCTTTGGCGACTGCGCGATTGTGCCTCAGCCCGACGCCGACCAGCTGGCTTCCATCGCCATCGCCTCCGCCGGCACCCACAAGGCGCTGACCGGCGAAGAGCCCACGGTGGCCATGCTTTCCTTCTCCACCAAGGGCAGCGCGAAACACGACGACGTGGACAAGGTGATCGAAGCGACCAACCTGGTGCGTGAACGTGCGCCGGAGCTGCTGGTGGACGGCGAGTTCCAGCTCGACGCCGCCATTGTGGAAAAGGTGGGCGCGAAGAAAGCTCCCGGCAGCCCTGTGGCCGGCAAGGCCAACGTGCTGGTGTTCCCGGACCTCGACGCCGGCAACATTGGCTACAAGCTGACCCAGCGTCTCGCCAACTCGCAGGCGATCGGCCCGATCGTGCAGGGCCTCGCCGCGCCATTTTACGACCTGTCGCGTGGCTGCTCCAGCGATGATATCGTGAAGGTGAGCGCCATCTGCGCCGTTGTCGCGCAGCAGTAGACAATTCGAAAACAGGAACGCTCCGGTAGCCCGGCCATGCCTGCAAGAAAATGGGACTGCTACTCTTTTCCGTGGGGGGGGGGTCGAGGGCGCATAGCCCGATTTGCTCTGTTCTGCTGCTGGCTACGGGATCAGGATGCAATGGA
>CAZYOC010000089.1:0-15818 GCA_964648415.1 uncultured bacterium
ACCACCCAAAGCACCCCCCAATGCCCCCCAGTGCCCCCTCAAATGCACACAACAAGTGTCATTCCTGCGAAGGCAGGAATCCAGACAGTCTTAGCCAATCCAACAGGTTAGCCGTAGCAGAGCAGGCCGCCCCTGCTGAACGAAGCCGTCCTCTCTCATGCCGGATACAGAAAGCATGCGGCTGCGATGCGAGCCATCGACCTCCCCATCCGGCACATCCCTTGCAATTCTACTCGGAAAAACAACCGTGAGGGCAGCGATGCGATTTGGCATACCTCTATTAGGAGAACGAGTGGCGCCCCGGTGTACGGTGGCTGACGGGCTGGTGTTCGGCACGGTGAAACGGGGCCGCATCACCTACCGTCGCCAGGTCCGCCAGGAAGTCCGCAGCGGGATGGACCTGCTGGCCTCCCTGCGCGACAACCAGGTCGACACGCTGCTCTGCTGCGGCATCTCGCGCGACATGCGAAGTGCGCTTGAACCGTACCGGATCGAGGTGATTCCCAATGTCGCGGGTACGGTGGACGAAGTGTTGGACGATGTCGCCGCCGGAGTGATTCAGCCGGGAGTGGATGTGTTGCAGCAGCGAGCCTGCCGGCGCTGCCGGCCCACGCTTGGGCCGGAACAACCGCCGGCGAAGTCCGGTCCGGAAATCGACTGCATCGCCTGTGAGGACAAGAGCTGCCTGCGGGGAGAAGGGTGCCGTTTTGTTACAGATGGCATCGGCGACACGCTCTCCCGCGAGCAGGCGGACATGCTGGAAGTCGCCCGGGATATCAGCTTCGAGGAGGAGCGCCGCCTCTGCCGCCTTTCCGAACTCGTCTACTTCTGCCTGGAGATGGGCTACCGGTCGGTGGGGATCGCCTACTGCACCGACATGTCGGGGCCGGTGGAGACCCTGACACGAGTGCTGCGCCGTTTCTTCGAGGTCTATCCGGTCTGCTGCAAGTTGCACGAGGAGAACGACACGGAAGCGTATGGCGACCATGAATGCAATCCGATCCTCCAGGCTGATGTGTTGAACAAGCTGGGCACGGATGTCAACGTCATCGTGGGGCTGTGCATCGGGTCGGATTGCGTGTTCACCCGCCACAGCACCGCCCCGGTGACCACGCTGTTCGTGAAGGATAAAGCGCTGGCGAACAACCCCGTGGGCGCGGTGTATTCCGAACGCTACCTGGAGGAGGCGTCGAACCCGGCCGGGCGAGACCTCGAGCCGCAGCCGGTTTAGCGAACGTAAGCGAAACAGAAAACGATACCACCAAAGGAGATCATCATGACCAGCATGTTGTTGGAATCGGTCGGCCTGTGCGCCCATTACTCCAAGCAGGGGGACTGGGCGTTTGACGTGGCCTTTGAGATGGCGCGCCAGCGCAACATCCAGCTCAACATCTTTTACTTTCTTGAGGATCCCTACGGCCTGGACGACGCGCCGCCGGAAGGGATTTCACGGGAAGAACGCAACGACATCATCGTGCAGAAAGAGCGCGAACTGCGGTTCTACTACGACGACCGCCTGGGCGAACACCTGAAAGCCGGGTTCCGGGTCTGCGAAGATCGGGAGTGGACCGAACTGCGTCGCTGCCTGATCAAACGGGAGTTTCAGCTCATCGTGGTTCCGTACCTGGACCCCGATACGACCTTCGGGGGCCAGCCCATCGAGACGTTCGCCTACGAGTTCGGCGCGCCCATGATACTCGTCGGCCCGCATCATCCCGATGAAGTCCGCTTGAACCAGCCCGCGCGCTTGATTTCGGAACAACTCCAGTTGCCACACAAGGAATGGCAGTTGATCAGCGAGCGCACCGCCTCGCTGGGGCTTTGATGGAACGACTCTGTTACATGTCATTTCTATTGCAAGGCTCCTCCTGTTTCGTAGAATCTGCGGATTAGTCAAGCGATTCAGATTCTGTTTGGAAGAGACAGGGCCTGCTTCTTCACAGGAGGCAGGCCCTTTTGTCGTGCGCCCGTCCGGGCGCACAGCTAAAAGAAACCGGCCCGGATTGGCTCCGGGCCGGTGGAACACTCGTTGTCAAACGGATTACTGCAGACGGTAGATCGTCATATCCGAGTCGGCGATCCAGGGATTGCCGTTGGCGTCCACGTCAATGAGGACCGCCGCGCCGACGACCTGTTCCCATTCGTCGCCCATGCGCTTGTAGACGTTGTAGCCCTTGCCGTTTTCGGCTTCACGGAAGCCGACGATCCAGACGCTGCCGTCAGCACCGCAACCCAGGTCATGCGCCCGGCCCGGGATCACCTCGAAGCCGCCGGAGATGCCCTTCGTCGGCACCCACTGGCTGATCGTGCCGTCTTCAGCCGCGGTCCAGGGATTGCCGTTGGGGTCGACCGTAATACGGCGCGCTTCGCCCAGCACCTGGTCCCAGCCGTTGATGGAGGGATTCCAGCGATAGATGCCATACCCCTTGTCTTCCGATCCGATGATCCACACGGCGCCATCGGCGCCGATGCCGATATCCGAGGCGCGGCCCGGAACCTCTTTCAGCTTACCGCTGACGCCTTCGTTGGGATCAAAACGCCAGATGGCCATGTCGTGATCGGCCACCCAGGGGCTCCCATTGGGGTCCACATCAATCCGTCTGCCTTTGCCCAGGATCTGGTCCCAGCCGGCGGTGGAGGGATTGAACTTATAGATGCCGTATTTGTCTGGTGAGCCCACCAGCCAGACGCTACCGTCGGCGCCGCAGCCCAGGTCCGTGGCGCGCCCGTTGATCTTCTCGAACCGCGGGCCCTGCGCCGGCAGGATAAACGCCAGCATCAGCAGCACCGCCGCTGCAATGGTAATACTCCTGGCCATACTCAGCCTCCTTACACTGTGGTTCCCGGGGTGTCCCCCTGACTGAAAATGCGATCTTGTTTGTGACCTTGTTTTCTTCCCGGCGACAGTCTCTTTACCCATTGCCGATCTGCTCATCACCCTTGCCGTCCTCGCCGGGGCTCCGGCTGGACCGCAGGTGAACCGATCCACGGGGTTTGCACCGAGCATCAGGCACTTAATGTAGGCCCCCGTTCCCAATGGAAGCAAGAGGCCTACGCCCATGCAACCATTCTTGCAGGAGGACCGTTCACCGGGCGTGAGCAGCATCACTGGAGACTCTCCCGGCTCCCACGTGATATTTGCATGACAATTGGTTTGAGAGAGTGTACTAAGCTTACTGTTGATCCCAATTGTGAAAACTGCTGCGAGGGGCAGATCATAACAAAAAGTTCAGCAGAGGCAGTAACGTGTTACGCACCTTGATCCCTTTGATCCTTTTGCTGTCCCTCGCAGCAGTCTCTCCCGTCCTTACCCACCCCGCAACAGCAGCATCCCTGCAGGGCATCGTTATTGATGCAGGCACACGTGAACCTCTCGCCGGCGCGCATGTGCGTGTGATCGGCACTCAACTCGGAGACGCCACCGACGCAGACGGGCGTTTTTCCATAGAACACATCCCATCCGGTGCGGTGAAAGTGGAAGTCTCCCACCTGGGCTACGCCACCATCACCGAGAAGCTTGCCATCCCGGCACAGGGACTGAGCGATGTGGAGCTCTACCTGATCCCGGAAGCGGTGGAGCTGGACCAGGTGGTCTATACCGCCACGCGCACCATGCAGCTCCTGAAGAACGTCCCCATCACGACCGAACTGGTCACCGCCGCGGAGATCGAAAAAGCCGTTGCATTCAACGTGTCGGACGCCCTGGACAACGAGATCGGGGTGGATGTGCGTGAGGATTTCGCCGGGCAGGGAGTCATGTTGCAAGGCATGGATCCGGAGCGGGTGCTGATTCTGGTTGATGGCAACCGTGTCATCGGCCGCGTCAACGGCTCCATCGACCTCAGCCAGCTTTCCACGCAAAACGTCAAGCAGATCGAGGTTGTCAAGGGCGCGGTGTCCACGCTTTACGGCAGCGAGGCCATCGGCGGGGTGATCAACGTAATCACGGATGACAACCCCAAGCCGTTGACCCTCAGCGCCCAGGTGGCCGGAGGCGGTTACCTGCCTGCGCCGCGAAACGATGAACTGGACCGGCTGCGTCTCGCCGCCGACCTGGCCTCGTACGGCCTCGACGCCACGATGAGCCGAGGCAAAGCCAACTTCGCCGCCGGGCTGCGTTACGATACCAACGGCATCATGGATTCCGACCCGACCACCAACCACACGGAAGGCATCGAAGGAGCGGACAAGGTTTACGGGCACGCTCGGCTGAGTTACGACATCACCAAACCCGCGACCCTTACCCTGGGAGTTCGCACTCAGCAGGAGAAGAAGCACTGGATCGAGGACGCCGGGTTGCAGTCGGTGCAGGTCAGCTACGACGACGAGGAATATAACCGGCGGGTGGATCTGTCCGGCGAATGGACCTGCCGTCCCGGTTGGGCGGAGATGTATTCCGCGAAGGTATACCGTTCCCAGAACACTCACGACTGGTCGAAGTACACGCAAGGAGACGTCCGTCACCGCAAGGACTACAGCGAGAGCGACGAGGATTATACGGAGGTGGGCGCTCAGCTCACCCGCCGTATCGGCCTGGCGCACCGGGTGACCATGGGCGCGGATCACTATTGGTGGAACATCGAGGCGCACAACCGCATGGGCGCTTCGTTGAGCAGCGATTTCGCCGCGAAGCTGACCGCATGGGATGCGTTTCTGCAGGACGAGTGGTTGCTGCTCTCCAACCTGACCCTGGTGCCGGGAGTGCGGTATGAGCAGCACAAGGTGTATGGTGTGCATATCAGCCCCAAGCTGAGCGCCATGTGGAGCCCGGTGGAGAGCATCAACCTGCGGGCGTCGGTAGGGCGAGGCTACCGTGCGCCGTCCTCCAAGGAGCTCTACTACACGTTCAACCACGCCTCCGCCGGCTACATCGTGCAGGGCAACCCGGACCTCGTCCCGGAAACCTCCACCAGCTACACCATCAGCGCGGAGCATACATACGAGAACCGGTCCACGTCGCGTATCAGCTTCTTTTACAACGACCTGGAAAACCTGATCGACTTCGACTCGCTGGGGGTGACCGAAGAGTACTACACCGGGATCTATCAGTACGAGAACATCGTGTCGGCATGGACGCGCGGCATGGAGCTGGAACGCACCTTCCGTGTCGCCAAACGCTGGCGCCTCGGCATCGCCTACAGCTTCCTGGAAACCCTGAACCGCGAGACAGAGCTTCCGCTACTGCGCCGGCCGAAACACTCCGGACGGTTCCTGGTCAATTGGAGTCCCGACCCCTGGAACCTGCGGCTGTGGGGACGCTATACCGGCGAAATGTACTTTCAGGATATTTTCGGCACGGACGACCAGATTAGCAGTGAAACGACAGAACCGTATACCTTATGGAACTTGACGGTATCTCGCGACTTCAGCGCCGGGTTGCGGGCCGCGTTCAAGGTCGAGAACATCCTGGATCAAACGCATACCCGTTACGGCCCCTACCGGGGGCGGACGGTCAGCATGGTGCTGTCGTACAAATATTCGGCGGCGCCCTGGTAAGCCTTTTCATGCTTTCGATACACCATTCCTTTGGGAGGAGAAACATCATGGTGAAGCTACGATGGATGACCCTGCTGGTGATGATGGCGCTGGCCATTGGCCTGGTCGGCTGCTCGGACGACGACGATGACGATGACGGCAACCCGACCGGCCCGTCCGGCGACGATACCAGCTACACGACGTACCAGATCGACGCCAAAGACTACGACAGTTACGTCTACTACGATCTTTCCAACGACCAGGAAGTGACTGTGGACGATCCCCAGAGCAACACCGTTTGGACGCTCGGCTTCATGCGCTACAACCTCAAGCTGAACAGCGGCGACTCCGGACCGAATTCCTGCCAGGCTGTGGATCTTGAAGAGATGCAGCATGAGTACGGGACGGATTTCGACGCTGTCACGTCGGATATCGTAATCCCCGATGAGGAATGGCAGGAGGATTCGCAGCGTTTCGTGTTCGACGGTTGGTACAGCTACGATCCGGTGGAGCATGTGGTCAGTCCGACCACTCGTGTGTTCGCGCTGCGTGACGCGGCGGGCGACGGCTACGCCAAGCTGATGGTCACCGACGTCAGCGCCGCCGGCATGGGTCAGATCGGCTCCGTGGAAATCACCTTCGTGTACGACGCCGGCGGGACCGACCTGTCCGATACCAGCATTGTGGTCACGATGGAAGACAGCGACGGCGACAACAGCATCTTCTTCTCGCTGGCGGAAGGCGGAAGCGTGGACATCGCCGATCCGGCCACGTCCAGCGACTGGGACCTCTGGTTTGACGGGTTCGATGCGAAGATCAACGGCGGCATCAGCGGACCCGGCGCCTGCGGCGTTTATCCGACGTATGATGATCCAGATTTCAACGACTACGACGCCATAACCACCGCGCCCCCCGACATGGGCGGCAGCTACGAGCAGGATTCCGCATTGTCCGTGTTCGACAACTGGTACGACTACAACGGCCAGACCCACGAGCTGATCAGCAAAGCGCATGTCTACCTGATCCAGATCGACGCGAGCACCATCTACAAGTTCCAGATCCAGAATTACTATAAGGTGGTGGTAGGATCGCCGGTGGCGGGCTGGATCACGTTCCGGTACGAACAGTTGTAGATATACGTCCCCCGCCTGAAAAAAGCGCCCTCTCCTCTGAATGTGGAGGGGGCGCTTTCTCTGTTCGCCTCCTCATCCATTAGCGGACAGAATCTTCTTTCTCGCCTCCTCGCCCAACACACTATATATCTATGCATTACACCGAAGCCCCAACAGTATTACCTCTCTCCCCGCCTGTTTGGCTTCTCTGGCGGCTGTCCAAACGCCTCCTCCATGCCTTTGGTTACGGTAAAACAAACACATTGAAGGAGGCTCCCATGTCACTACCACCATTTCGGAACGAACCGCATACTGATTTCACGAACCCGGACAACCGTGAGAAGATGGAGACCGCGCTGGAAACCGTGCGGGGTCGCCTGGGCGAGCACCGCGACATGCTTGTCGCCGGAGAATGGGTGCGCACGGACGACGTGCTGAAATCCTACGATCCCGGCAAACCGGACCGCCTGATCGGGACCGTGTCCCACGCTGACCCTGAATGGGTGGACAAGGCGGTGCGCTTCGCCCATGATTACTACGAGAGCACCTGGCGTGATTTCGACGCCAAGGAGCGGGCGCATATCTTTGTGAAAGCGGCGCGAATCATGCGGAACCGCAAGTTCGAGCTGTCTGCGCTGGAGTGTTATGAACAGAACAAGAATTGGGTCGAGGCGGACGCCGACGTGGCCGAGGCGATTGACTTCCTCGAATACTATGCCCGCATGATGATGCACCTGCGCGGCCCGCAACCGCTGGTCCCGTTCGCCGATGAAGACAACAGCCTGTATTACGAAGGCAAGGGCGCGGTGGCGGTGATTCCACCCTGGAACTTCCCCGCGGCGATTCCGACCGGGATGAGCAGCGGGCCGTTGGTCGCCGGCAACACGGTGAACCTGAGCCCCGCTCCCGACGCCGTGATGGTGGGCGCGGAGGTGCTCGACATCTACCTCGAAGCCGGGCTGCCGAAAGAGGCGATCAACTTCCTGCCGGGCGATTTCCAGGTCGGTGATGCGCTGGTGAAGCATCCCCTGACCCGGATGATCAGCTTTACCGGATCGCGTGAGATTGGCAAACGGATTGATGATCTCGCCGGCAAACACCGTGAAGGCCAGTTCTTCCTGAAGGATACCGTACTCGAGATGGGCGGCAAGGACGGCCTGATCGTCGACGAGACCGCCGACCTGGACATGGCCGTGCAGTTCGCCGTCAAGAGCGCCTACGGGTTCCAGGGCCAGAAATGCTCCGCCATGAGCCGCCTGATCATTGTGGATGACGTCTACGACGAGCTGGTGGAGAAGTTCGTGGCCGCATCGGAAGAACTGGAGATCGGCCATGCGGCGGACAACGCGGATGTGTGCGCGGTAATCAACGAAGCCGCCGTCGAGAAAATCATGGCGTACATCGACAAGGGCAAAGACGAGGGCGCGACCCTGCTCACGGGCGGCGGACGTGTCGATAAGGACGGCGGATTCTACATCCAGCCGACCGTGTTCAGCGATGTCAAACCCGGCGACGCCATCGCGCAGGAAGAGATCTTCGGGCCGGTGGTGGCCTGTATCCGGGCGAAGGACTTTGACGACGCCATCGCGATTCACAACGGCGTGGATTACGCGCTGACCGGCGGGCTGATCTCGAAGGACCGGCACCGCCTGGCGCGAGCCCGCAAGGAACTTCGCGTCGGAAACCTCTACCTGAACCGTGGCATCACCGGCTCGGTCGTGGGCGTGCAGCCCTTCGGCGGATTCAAGATGTCCGGCACCGACGCGAAAGCCGGCGGCCCCGACTACCTGAAACTGTTCATGAATCCGCGGACGGTGACTGAACGGTTGTAGGGGTTTCGTCGAGCCTGATGCTGGCCGAGGTCGTTCGCGGACTCGGCCTCGCTCGGCTGAGCAACTGCTATTTCAACAGCAATACGCGGCGGGTGGCCGTTTGACGGCCATCCGCCGTTTCTGCTCTCAGGAAATATACCCCCGACGGCAACACCGGATCCGCCGCCCAGGCGACCCGGTGCACGCCGGCCGTGAGCGAGGAATACCTCTGCCGGCCGACTTCCTGCCCCAACAGGTTGAACACCCGCAATACCACAGGGGATGGATCGGGTAAATGAACCTCGATGGACACTTCGCTGTTGAAAGGGTTGGGGTAGATCTCCGCCAGTTGGAATGTGGCCGGTAGAGAAGCTTCTGTTGCCTCTTCAACATCTGTATCAAAGATCAATGTGAAGCTGCGGGAAGTGTCGTAATGGGCGACAAACTGGGGAATCCGGGCCATCACACTCCACTTCACCGTAAGCGGATCCAGAGGCGAGACCTGTCCCAGGCTGTCGGCGAAACAAATCGCAATGGCCGTGTCCGGCAATGCCCACCAGGTCATCGTCGTGTCGAAAGAGTCGTTGAACAGCCGGGTTGTCAGCGTGTAGTCCACCGGGTCCAGCGGAAACGTACGGCACTGCTCCCACACAAGCTGGAGGGGCTCGTCCGAGGCAGTCCGTATCGTGTCGCCATCGTCCGGGGCCAGCAGGGCATGGTCACAGATCGCTTCCGAATACGTGCAACGGAAGCGGCGGATTTGCCGGGATTCATTCCAATCGCCGTCCTGATCGCGCGAGACGACACGCCAGTAAAAGGCGGAATCACTACGGAGGCCATAGACGGTGATCGAAGTGTCGGAGCCTGTCGAGACGGTCCTGGGGGTGGTGAAATTCAGACCTTCGGCAATTTGCAGCTCGTAGGAGACCGAATCCTCCTCAAGCCAACCGTGGGAGGGTTCCCAGGAAAACGTGAGCTCTGTTGAGGAGACATCGGTAAATCGGGGAGGTGTCACCAGGTCGAAATCCAACGGCGACCCCTGGTTGAACGCCACCTTACCAAAGATGTGGTATCCTGCAACATAGATGGCCCCGGGTACTGCGCAGAATCCTTCATAGGTATTTATCATGCCGATGCCCTCGTAGACGGAGATAATATCTTCATATTCCCCAGACATCGTCAGCTTCTTGTATGACAAATAATAGCCTGAACCTGGCGTGTAAGACGGAGTTACAAAGTAGAAACTGTTGCCATTATTATGTATGTATGGAACGTTGTACATGGCATTCCATGAATGAGTATAGGTCACATTATTAATGTCCGTTATGTCGACAATTCTAGCTTGCATGACATCTTCGCCATCTACAGTCCCTTTAAACAACAACGCTCTATCATCAAACACGCTTAATTTATGGTATACCGTTTCAGATTCTAAGTTACAGAGCGTCTGGATTTCGTAGGAGTCTGTGATCTCGCAGATAAAGAAGCCCTCGTCATTCAAAAGGTAAAGCATGTCGCCCTGAACTTTAAGATCATGAAGCGGCATAGTCATGTCGGTATACACAGGATCCAGCGGTTGGTCGGGGTTATAGCGGTTCTCGGAATTACGCCGACATCGTCACGGTCGGTTTGAGTGCCCCGAAAACGTCAGCTGCAACACGCGTGTCGGAACAATTTCGGGAACCACTATAAATGCCGCAATGCCGATCTGCGTGTTGGTAGTCAGCAAAACAAGGTCATCATCAACAAACTCAATCCGTTCATACTCCTGATCATCCAGCTCCATACACAGCTGCGGCGTATCATTCTCGGCAGAGTACATTTTCAAGACGTTGTCTCGCACATAGCCGAAATAGGGATCGCGGAAGCTGAAGGCTTTCACTTCGGGATCATCATCATCCTCGCCACGATCACCTTCCGTGATTTTAGTGGGGTTGTTCCCAGGATTCTCCTGCCAGAGCTGCCATCCTTTGTAGCCGGCTGACACGATGACCTTGTCATCGAAGGCGGCAATATCATGAAAATACGGGTCATAATCATGCGTCACGGATGTATCCATTGGTGATAGAGTTCGAATATGGATCCTGGCTTCTCCATAAGAAGTCCATATGGATTGATTATTAACAACAACCACAACAGAATCGTTTGAACCTGCGACCCTGCCTTTATAGACTATAGGGTGATCCTCTAATACAGGATTGGACGGATCCGAGATGTCAAAATATCCTCCTCGGAATCCACCCAATACAGGCACGGCTTCTGCGAAATACAGAAGATTGTGTGTTAATGCAACCCCGCCTCTTCCCCTGTTCAATCCCCACAGGCAGTCAGGTTCAGCTGGATTAGAGATGTCATAAAGATGGAGTTGATTGAAAAAAGTAAATGCAAGAAGAGTATCATCAACAGAAATGGACTCTACACGCATCTCGGTGGGCAACGTACACAGGAGTTCTGGCTCTGTAAGAGAATCTAAGGAGAATAGCGATAACCCACCATCCAAACCAGCCACAAACAGCACCCAACCAGTGTCAGGATCCGCACCACAATAATGCGTACGCATCTGATAGATATGATGTGCTTGTATTTCACTAACAAGTTGAATGTCGTATATATTAGTAATATCGTATATTTTAATCGATGGATATGAGTATGTAAACATGACTGTATCAATTACCTCGACTTCTCCTGGTAAAATATGATCATAAATTTCTAGAACTTGTGGATTGGTTGGATCCTGAACATCCAGCACATATAAACCACTATTAATATCGACGAATAGATTGTTTTCCTGAACTGCGATACTATTTGTTGCTCTCCCGGGAACATTAAAGTATCCAACGGGGTCCAGGTTGTTTAAATCATCCATAGAAACAATTTGAATTCCCGAACCGTAGGTTGACACATAAACCATGTTGTTTGCAATCTCAACATCGCGTTCATGGTGCCACCTCATTGGCGCGAAGAACTCCCATTCATAGGCGACAGCCGGCGAGCTGGTCAAGAAGGACGACAGCATCAGGACGAGCAAAGAGAACCGTTTCATGGCGGACCTCACGGTCGGGGGAGCGAATCACTGTCAGCGTTGCCTTGCGGACCTCTTCAGGAGAATTGAATGATCCACGAGCGGCGGGGATGCGGCGAAGAGCGCCAGTGCGGTGGCCGGGCACATAGCACGATGCGATACAATCCTAATTTACGCCTCGCCGTCCGTGAGCGCAAGTGTACAGGATATAATCAGGTAGTCGTTCAAACCGGTGTTGTGCTCAGTGCTCTCGTCTTGCAGCAAACATTTTGTAGTTTATCAACTTACCTGGATTCCTGCTTTCGCAGGAATGACACTCGTTGGGCATTTGATACAGTCTCTTCGCAGGAATGACAACGGCGAGGCGACCTCAAAACAATGCGTCGCCAATGGAACACGGGGAAAAAAACCGCCCTCGCAGTCGAGGGCGGCTTATACGGATGCTTGATAATAATGCCTCATCGGAGCTGGAAAGGGAGTAGATCCCCGCCTGCGCTGGGGATGACGTCACGGGACATAACTTTCGAGCATCAGTATATACATTCAAGCAATCAGGCCGGATCAGAACGCGCCGACTTCGCTACCGATGGGTGCACCCATCAGCACTTTCTCCAGGTTGCCGCGCTTCGTCATGTTGAACACGCGAATCGGCAGCATGTTGTCCTGGCAGAAGGTAATAGCGGTCATGTCCATCACACGGATATCGGTGCCGATGACCTCACGGAAGGACACCTTTTCCAGCAGTTTCGCGTCGTCGTGCTTCTCCGGGTCCTTGTCGTAGACGCCGTCGACACGCGTCCCCTTCAGCAGGATTTCCGCGCCGATTTCGGTGGCGCGCAACGCCGCGGCGGTGTCGGTGGTGAAGAACGGGTTGCCGGTGCCGGCCGCGAAAATCACGATCCGGCCCTTCTCCAGATGCCGGATGGCGCGCCGCCGGATGTACGGTTCCGCGACTTCGTCGACCGTCAACGCAGACTGCACACGTGTGTCGACATCATGCTTCTCCAGGTGACCCTGCAACGCGATGGCGTTGATCACCGTGGCCAGCATGCCCATATGGTCCGCGGGGACGCGGTCCATGGCCATGCCCGCCGATTGAAGGCCGCGGAAGATGTTGCCGCCGCCCACCACGATACCGAGCTGTACGCCCAGCGCGTTGATCGCCTTCAGCTCCTCGCTGAGGTTGCCCAGCACCGTCTCGTCCAACCCGTACTTCGCCGGGCCGGCCAACGATTCGCCCGACAACTTCAACAGGACGCGTTTGTAAGACAGATCCGCCATCTTACGCATCTTCTCCAATCTTGAAACGGATGAACGCCACAACGTCCAGCTTGCCACCGGCGGCCTTTTCCGCTTCCTTCACCCGGTCCTTCACCTGTGACTTCTGTTCCTTGACATACATCTGGTCCAGCAGGCAGACGTCCTCGTAGAACTTGCGCAGCTTGCCTTCGGCGATCTTTTCAAGGATCTGCTCCGGCTTGCCTTCGTTGCGCATCTGGCTCATGTAGATCTCTTTTTCGGCGTCGATGACATCCGCCGGGATCTCGTCGCTCTTGACGTATTTCGGCGCGACGGCGGCAATCTGGAGACCCAGGTCGTGCGCCAGTTCTTTGGCCGCATCGGTCTGCACCGCTTCGCTGTCACCGCCCATGACCACCAGCACACCGAGCTGGTCGCCGGGGTGGATATAGCTGTCCACGAACCAGTCGCCCTCGACTTCCACATACGCCGCACGGTTAAAGACCAGCTTCTCGCCGATCTTGCCGGAGAGCTGAGTCAGCGCATCCCGGTCCAGTTTGGCGGGGTCGACCAGGTAGTTCTCGGTCTGGTCCGCGCCCTTGTCGAAGACCTGCTGCGCCAGGGCGTCCGCCACGCTGATGAACTCATCGTTACGGGCCACGAAGTCCGTCTCGCTGTTGATCTCGACCATGGCGGCCTTCTTGCCGTCATCGGAAGCCTTGACCACGATCTTGCCTTCACTGGCAACCCGTTCGGCACGCTTCTTCGCCGCGCTCATGCCTTTTTCACGGAGGTACTTGACCGCCGCGTCCATGTCGCCGTCGGTCTCCGCCAACGCCTTCTTGCAATCCATCATGCCTGCGCCGGTCTTCTTGCGCAGCTCCATCACGGTTTTCGCACTGATTTCCATCGTTATGACCTGCCTTTTCTGTTCGGTTGTTCCGGTTGACGTCCGTAAACTACGCGGACCTCGTTAGCACAGGGTTATCAGTCCTTCTTGCCCTTGCCGCCCTTGGGTCCGCCTTTACCGCCGCCTTTGGGGCCGCCTTTGGGGCCGCCCTTGCCGCCGCCCTTGGGACCGCCTTTACCACCTGCGGCGCCACGACGACGTCGCGGAGCGCGACGACGCGGACCATCGTCCTTATCGTCCTTGTCCCTGGCGGCTTCCTTCGGCTCGTCGGTCTTCTTCGCCTGCAACGTCGCGGCGGATTCATGCACCGCGTCCGCAAATGTTTTCGTGATCAGCCCGATCGACTTGTAGGCGTCGTCGTTCGCCGGAATCGGGTAATCAATGATGTCCGGGTCGGAGTTGGTATCCACGATCGCGAATACGGGAATCCCCAGCTTCCGGGCTTCCTTGATCGCAATGTCCTCCTCCAGGGTGTCCACGACAAACACGGCGCCGGGGAGCTTCTTCATGTTGCGGATACCACTCAGCGCCAGCTCCAGCTTGCCGCGCTGCTTGTCAATGGTCAGACGCTCCTTCTTGGTCAGCTTCTCGAAGGTGCCGTCGTGCATCTTCTTTTCGATGTCTTCCAGCTTCTTCACCGACTTGCGGATGGTGGCGAAGTTGGTCAACATGCCGCCCAGCCAACGTTCGTTGACATAGGGCATGCCGCAACGAGTGGCTTCAGCCTTGACGATGTCCTTGGCCTGCTTTTTCGTGCCGACAAACAGCACGGTCTCGCCCTTGTCCACCAGTTTGACCACTTCGTCGCAGGCGTACTCGAGCAGTTTCTTCGTCTTGTTCAGGTCGATGATGTAGATGCCGTTCTTTTCCATGAAGATGAACGCTTTCATCTTCGGGTTCCAACGGCGGGTGAGATGGCCGAAGTGACTTCCGGCGAGGATAAGCTGCTGCACAGTTATCCGGGGCATACTTCCTCCTTGGAGTCGCTCAGAACCTCGCGGCAGGCCGAAAGCTCCAGGAAAACCCACGTCGGGGTGTGACCTTTGGACGTTGAACACGCCCCCTGGAACCGTCGGATCGACCTTGGTCCTGTCGACGGATGCGGCGACTGGTCAGGCCGCCGGTTGACGTTTGAGAACGGACCGCCCGTTCTTCCACAGCACACGAATCGGGAGCTCCCGCTCCCGATTCACACTTATCGAAATCCGTACATAGTCGCCGGATAGCACCACAAGGGCTGCCGGCGTCCATCCACGGTTAACGTTTCGAGAACTGGTACTTCTTACGCGCGCCGGGCTGACCGTACTTCTTCCGCTCGGTCTCTCTCGGGTCACGGGTCAGGAAGCCGAACTTGCGCATGACGCTGCGGTGGTCTTCGTTGAGTGTCACCAACGCTCTGCTGATGCCGAGCCTCATGGCGCCCGCTTGGCCGGACAGGCCACCGCCACGGCAGACGGCGTAAATGTCGTACTTTCCGATGCCTTCAATGGCGGCAAGCGGCTGCTCGATGACGGTCTGCAGAATCGGGCGCTTGAAATGCTCGAGCAGGGTGCGGCCATTGACCTTCACCGCGCCGTTGCCCGGAGCCAGCCAGACTTTGGCCACGGAGGTCTTCCGGCGGCCGGTGGCGTATACACTGTTCGCTGGGATTTTCGCCATGATTATCGTCCCTCCGGAAGCGGTTCGGGCTGCTGCGCCTGGTGAGGATGCTCCCCGCAGGCGTAAATCTTCAACTTACGGATCTGCTTGCGCCCCAACGGCCCCTTGGGCAGCATCCCCCAGACCGCACGGCGAACCACACGTTCCGGGTGCTTTGCCATCATATCGGTGATTTTCACCTTCTTGCCGCTGCCGACGTAACCCGAATGCTTGAAGTAGTACTTGTCGGTGGCTTTCTTACCGGTCAGCTTGATCTTGTCCGCGTTGAGCACAATAACGAAATCCCCGCCGTCGACATGCGGAGAAAACGTCGGCTTGTGCTTGCCCCGCAGCACGGTGGCGATGCGGCTGCTCAGCCGGCCCAGAACCTGGTCTTCAGCGTCTACCACGAACCAGCGACGCTCGACCGTATCCAAGTTTAAATGTGGCGTTTTCACGGTACTGCCCAATCGTTGAATGTTACAGACCTGCTAATATAGAGGCCCGCCGCCCGGGAGTCAACGGCCCTCCCGGCGTGTTCTCTCGGAACCCTGCCCGCGGGCAGGATGTGTGGTAACCACAAGTTCGCGAGGACGTCTGTTCGGAGATAT
>CAZYOC010000090.1:0-15751 GCA_964648415.1 uncultured bacterium
CCTGCTTTCGCAGGAATGACACTCGTTCGCTGGATTCCTGCTTTCGCAGGAATGATACTTGTTCTCTGGATTCCTGCTTTCGCAGGAATGACACTTGTTCTCTGGATTCCTGCTTTCGCAGGAATGACACTCGTGGGGCATTCCTCACTGCGAGACACCCGTCCTGTAAACTGTATCCATCATATCCGCGAACTCCGGCGCAGCCTGGGGACCATCATCCCGCCAGCGCGCCGTAAGGAATGTGTGAGGGTGGCGCAAAAGCGTCGCAAGCGCATTGTGGAAGGAATGCTCGCCAAACAACACACCCGCGAAAAGATCACTGGCGTAGCGGTTTGCGGCCAACAGCCGAAACGTCTGCTTCGGCGCAAGGTAGAACCAGCGGGAGAGCAGTAACGCCGGCTGGAAATACCGCTCGCACAGCAGATTGTAATCCTGCTGGTAGCCGGCCAACGGGTAGCGCGGTTCGGCAAGGTGCGCCACGATATACTTCGATGCCTTCAGCGCCGTCCAGAGCGCGTAGCTGATGCCCTCCGCGAAGAACGCGTCGCACACACCCGCCGCATCCCCCACCAGCAGGGCGTTGTCGGCGGTCACCGGAACCGGCTCGCCACCAATCACCAGAGGGTGGGCTTTCCGCTTCAGCTCACGCCCCACCTTCAGCAGCGGATGAGTGTCTCTGAACCGTTCCAGCCAGGGCTTCAACGGCACGGCGGGATCAAACGAGTACACACCGATGGAAAAGTGATCGTGCTTGGGGAAGATCCACCCGTAACCCTTCGGGCAGGCGCCCCAGTCGAACACCGCGTAACCGCCGAGCTGCTCCAGCGCCGTGGCGGGAACCTCGAACTCCACCTCGAGCCCGCGAGTGATGTGATAACGCGGCGGCAGGCCGAGCTGCTTGCGCACCACCCCGGTCGCGCCGTCCGCACCGACCAGGGTTTGCGCTTTGTACACGCCATCCGTGGAGTCCACGCACCAAACGGCTTCCCGCTGCACACGTTTCACCCGGACCTCGTCGAAAAAGCGCACCCCGGCTTCCGCGGCGCGGTTCACCAGCAACCCATCCAGAAACTCCCGCATCACCACCTTGGCCGGTTCAGGCCGGTCGACCCGCACCCAGTTGCGGCCCTGGTAGACGTTCCACGCGCCCCTGACAGGAACCTCTTCGATGCCGTCGAGACGGATGCCGTGCTTGTGCAGCATTTTGAAAGTCTTCGGGGTGAGTCCGCCGCCGCAGGGTTTGTACCGGGGAAAGCGTGCTTTGTCGAGCAGCACCACGTCCACGCCCTGCCGTGCGAGGAGAAAAGCGAGGAAGGAACCCGCCGGACCGGCTCCGCTGATCAACACGTCGCTGCTTCGGCTCATGCGGTCTCGTCCGGTTTCGGCAGGCGTTTCATGATCAGCAGGGTGAGATCGTCGGCCGCAACACGCTCTCGTCCTGCGAACGCGCGCACTTCCTGCAAGACCCGCCGCTTGATGTCGTTGGCGTTCAGGTTGGCGTATCGCTTGATGGCGTCAACCAGGCGGTCCACGCCGTACTCTTCTTCCTCCTCGTTCATGGCTTCCGTGAGGCCGTCGGAATAGGCGATGAAAATGTCGCCGGGCTGGATGTGCAGACTGCCGGTCTCGTAATCGGCCACCGGCATCGCGCCCAGCATCAGGCCGCCGGTGGTCAGCGAAGAAATCTCTCCGCCCCGCAGGATCAAGGGATAGTCATGCCCGGCGTTGACATACACCAGTTCATGCTTCGACGGATCCAGCAACGCGAAGAAGAAGGTGATGAACATGTCGGGCGTGGAGTTGCGATGAATGATCTCGTTGAGACGTTTCGCCACGGTGGGCATGTCGAGATCGGCGCTGATCAGCACCCGCAGCGAGGCCTGGAGGTTGCTCATGAGGATGGCCGCGGCCGCGCCCTTGCCGGTGACATCCCCCACCGCCAGCAACAGGCGGCCGTTGTCCAGCAGCGAGCACTCGTAATAGTCACCCGCCACATCGAACGCCGGCTCGCTGGTCGCTCCGAACTGGTACTCTTTCACCTTTGGCAGCACCTTGGGCAGCAGGTTGAGCTGGATCGTGCGGGCGATCTGCATCTCCTGCTGCAAGCGTTCCTTCTCCTTCACTTCCAGCAGCATACGGTTCAGGTCGGCGGTCATCCGGTTGAAGCTGACCGCCAGCTCGCCCAGCTCGTCACGGCTCGAAACCTGGATCCTGGTGGTCAGATCACCCTTCCGGAGCTGCTCCGTGCCCACCCGCAGTTTCTTGATGGCGTTGGTGATGGAACGGTTGATCCCCAGACCCAGGATGCTGGAAATGCTGACCGCGAACAGCAGCAGCAGGATCAGCACGCCCAACACCCACAACACCACCAGGTTCAGTCCCTGCGGCGCGAACAGCGCACCCCAGACCTGCTTCAGCGTGGTATGTACGGTGACGATGCCGAAGAACTGGTGCTGATCGGTGTCCGTTTCATGATCGACAAGCTCGCAGACGCCGTGATAGAGCGTCTGGTCCCACAGGTTGGCGACACTCGCGGTGTCTTCCTTCAACGTGGACACGGTGGGGAGGGTCAACACCTGTTCCCCGCTGATGGTCATGCGCGAGGTGGAGCTGATCTGGATTTCCTGGTCCTCCGCCTCATTTTCCGCGACGAGAATCCCCACAGTCGGCAACAGGGTAATGTCCACTCCGACCACTTTGCGGTATTTGTCCAGTACATGCGGGGTGAGCCGCCGCAGGGCGACACGGATCATGCGGGCGCGCTCGGGCAGCGCATACGCAGCGGCGTAGGCGGCGCGCTTGACCGCCTCGTCCTGAGTTTCCAACGGCAGGATCGCGGTCTGGTAGCGGGTGGTGTCGGTCCAGCCGGGCATCTCCATCAGGGTGTCCGGCGCTTGCCAGGTAGCGGGGAGGCGCTCCCGGCAGACCCACACGTCGCCGGTACTGCCCTCAAACCCCATGAGGCTGGAAAGCCCCAGCAGTTCGGGCAGGGTAAAATCCCCTCTCTCGGGCTCGGTGGCCAGGTTCGGCTCGATCCTGGTGTCGCCGAAACGATCCACACTTGGCCCGAAGGTATTAAGCCGGTCACCGAAGGGCAGGGGCGCGGGCGGGGTGTCGGGACGGCGACGCGGCGCGGAACGCTCATACACCGCCACCGCCACGGAATCCAGCCCGGCCAGCGTCATGGAGCACTCCTGTTTCGCTACGCTACCCAGCGATACAAGGTCCTCGTAAATCAGAGTCCGGACCATGCGGGAGCGCATGATCCCCAGCCCGGCGTAGATGCCCACGCCTATCAACGCCAGCAGGAGCAACGCCGGGATGATGGTGCTGAAGACATACGTGAAGGCCAGTTTCAGCCAGATGGGAATCCGCAGGCCAAGCGAACCCTGGATGGCTCCCAGCAACATCCGGATCGGCAGCAGCATCCAGTAGATCGACAGGACCAGGCAGGCCTGGGTCAGGGGCGTGATCCCGGACTCGATGCTGTTCCAGCCGTCGGCCAGGCTCTTGTTGGCGGCCATCATCTGTTCAAAGGATTCCTGCAGCTCCGGATCGCTGATTTGTACATTCTCCAGGAATTCCGGACTCAATTGTCCTAAAAAGACGATGGCGACAACAGGCGCGATAAAAAACAGCACCGGCAGCCACCAGCGGTAGCGGTCCCGCAGCTCTTCCATCCAGCGGCCCGGGGTGATGAACAGGGCGATGAACGCCGCCATGATCACCCCCAGCGATACCGGGGCGTTGAAGAGGAACATGAACAGCAGGATCACCGTGCAGGCGACAATCTGCCGGCGACGGCGCTCCCAGACGTCACCGCCCAGCCGCAACAAGGACCGGAAGGTCCATGTAGCACCGAGGATCGGCCCGACGCGGGCGATGTAGAGCCAGAGCAGCACGGTGGAAGTATCGGTGGTGTCGCCCAGCAGCCAGACCACCAGGGCATAGGATTGCAACGAAAGCAGGAAAACCAGTCCGCCCATGACGAAGCGGATGGCTTCCCGGCCCGTGTTTTCGGCCGCAGGAACCCGGCTCAGAATGACAAAGGCGAAGAGGAAGAAGAAGCCGTCGAAAAGCGTGGTGGTGAGCGCGCCGGCTTTCAGCCCGGTAAGGAATTGGCTGGCCAGCACGGCCCCCGCGATCACCGCCAGTGCAATGACGAGTGTGCGCCGGTTCATCGACCCGCTCCTGTCCATGAGGTTGTCACGGCTCCCTGCTCCCCCTGTCAGCGTCCCTGTCGTCGCCTCGCGGCGATCTGACGCAACCGCGCGGTACACCGGTCCAGATCCTCCGGCACTATCACACGCGGGTTGTCCCACTCGCCGGTCACCCATTCCACGGGTGTTTCTCCGCCGATCAAGGATTCAATAAACCCATCCAGTGTGGTGATACCCGGCGAGGCGGCCTCCAGCAACGAGACCAGCAAATCACGCCGGAACGCCGCCGGGCTCTGCAACGCGCAACGCTGACCGTTAAGGGTTAATACGCGGTCCTGGTCTACCGGTTCCTCGTCCCCCTCCAGGGGCCGCACCAGCACCGCAACGCCTTTCTCGCAGGCCGCATCGGTCACTTGCGCCACGCTGCTCTCGTCGGGCAGGGGGCGCGACCCGTCAAGCACCGTCACCACGTGATATGCCTTATGCACCGCGGTCATGCCCCGCTTCAACGTCGCCAGCTCGCTGTCCTCGCCGGGCAACAGGTGATGCACCGCCTTCAGGCGCCACTGGTCCACCATGTCCACCGCGGGCACGATCCAGTAGCGGTGCATGACGACGATGACTTCACGCAGTCGTTCCGACGCCAGCAGGCTGTCCACCCCGTGAATAAACAGGGGCTTGTGGTCCAGGTCGATCACGCACAAGGGCCGCCGGTAGCGCATCTCCTCGCCGGGCAGCGACGCCAGCAGGATCCCGGCCGCGTCGTATGTCTGTCGCTGTTGCATCTACATAATCCCACTCAGTCTTGAAGTATTTGCCCCGGGCAGCTTGTCGGGATCCTTGTTTAAGATCATTCTTTAGGGCTATGAAGGATAAGGGATAACCATAAACAGCATCAAATCGCTGCCCGGGTCTAAATTAGAACCTGTATTCGCACGGCGCCAGGTATTATAAACCCGGGCAGCGATAAACCGTCATCACCTTAAGACCAAGCTGTTTTCATTGTTATGGCAGCGCTTCTGTGCCGCTAATCACAGCAAGCTGCCCGGGGCAAATGGATTCACTCCCACACCGCCGGCTTGTTCAACCCGTGACGCATCCCCATGATCCGGTCCATAAGCGAGGTTGGCAAATGGGCCTGCAACAGCGGGACCAGCCAGGCGATCCAGTGTACCGGGTAACGTGGACAAGGCTTCGTGTTCTCCGCCGCGTCGCGAATCGCCTCCGCCACTGTCATCGGCCCCCAGAACATCCGGTACGGCACATACGGTTTGTTCAGCTCGTTCTGGTAATACGGGAAGTAGGGGCTGTCCTCGCGCTGCAACTGCGGCTCGGAATGGGACCGGGCGCGTTTGCCGAATTCGGTGGCGATGGGCCCGGGCTCGATCAGGATCACCTTGATTCCCCAGGGCCGTACTTCCCGGCGCAGAGCGTCGCTCAGGCCCTCCAACGCGAACTTGCTGGAGGAATAGGCTCCGCTGAAGGGATTGGCGGCGCGTCCCACCACGCTGGAGACGTTGATGATGCGGCCGTCACGCCGTTTCCGCATGTCCGGCAGCACCAGCTTCATCAGGGCGAGCGGCGCGAACACGTTGACATCGTACAGGTCACGGAATTCGTGCAGCTCGATCTCCTCGACCGCACCCCGGCAGCCGATGCCGGCGTTGTTGACCAGCACGTCGATGGGGCCGAGTTCCTCACGGATGCGGGCGTAGACCTCCCTGCGCGCCACCGGATCGGCCACGTCCAGCGGGTACGGGTGGATGTTGTCATGCCGGCGGGCGAGCCGGTTCAACTGACCGGCGTTGCGTGCGCTGGCCGCCACCGCCCAGCCGCGCTTGGCCATCACCCGCGCCGTGGCCTTGCCGATGCCCACCGATGCGCCGGTGATCCACACCACTCCCTTCGGTAACGCCATGATCCGTTCTCCCGTTGTATGTATAGTAATACTTGTCTTCTGCGTCGCCTTGACACCCGAGAGCGAGCTCCCGGGCCACCCGTCGTCGTTTGATTACAATACTTTCACCGTCTCAATCGCCAGTTCCACCTTGCCGAAGGGCGGCATGACATACACGCCCTGCACATGCGCCTTGGTCGCGTTCAAGGCCTCCTGCGCGATAGCGATGCCCTCCGCGAAACCGTACTCCTTGCCCTTGTCGCCGGCGACTTTCATGCGTTGCCGGATGGCCTCGGGCACTTCCATCCCCGGCACCTCGTTGTGGAAGAACTCCGCGTTGCGGAAGCTCGCCAGCGGCAGAATCCCCACAAAGACCGGCGTGTTGATGGCGCCCGCCAGTTCCATCGCCGCGAACAGCTTCTCCTGGTCGAACACCGGCTGGGTCATGATGAACTCCGCGCCGGATTCGATCTTCTGGTGCAGGCGGTCGATCTCGAGCTTCAGGTCGATGGCCGCCGGGTTGAACCCCGCACCCAGGAAGAACGACGTCGCCCGTGGGATCGGGTTGCCCACCAGGTCCTTGCTGCGGTTGAGGTTCGAGGCGATGCGAAGCAGTCCGACCGCGTCCACGTCGAACACTGCGCTGGCCATGGGGTAATCCCCCAGCTTGGGCGGATCGCCGGTCACTGCCAGAATGTTGTCCAGCCCCAGTGCTTCCGCGCCCAGCAGGTCCGACTGCATCCCCAGGATGTTCCGGTCCCGGCAGGTATAGTGCAGGATGGTGTCCATCCCGGTCTGTTCCATGATGAGATGCGCCAGCGCCATGGGGCTCATGCGGGCCGACGCGCGGGGGCCGTCGGGGATGTTCACCACGTGCACCCCGGCCTCCTTCAGCTTCACCATCTGCCTCAGCACTTTCTCAGGGTTGGGGCTGCGCGGGGGATGGATCTCGCAGGAGATGGGGAACACGCCTTCGTCGAGCAGCTTGCCCAATGCGGAACGCTGCGCTCGCGGCGGCAGCGGGACCGCTTCCAGCTCCGCCGCCGGTTGTGCTTTCACCAAGCCTGCGCTGATCTGGACTTTATCCAGCGAAGGTTGCAACGCCCGCACAGCAGAGCCCATGAACTTGATATGCTTCGGCGTGGTCCCGCAGCACCCACCGACAAACGTCACCCCATTCTGAATCAGCCGCTTGGTGTATTCCGCGAAATACTCCGGCGTGGACAGGTAGAGAATCCGTCCTTCCATCAGCTTGGGTTCGCCGGCGTTGGGGAAGGCGGCCAGGGGTTTGTCTGTCACTTCGCGCATCTGCTTAAGAGCGTCGAGGATGGCCAACGGTCCGGTGGAGCAATTCAGCCCGATCACTTCCACCGGTTCAGCGGAGAGCGACCCGGCGATCTGCTGCGGTGTGCGGCCATAGGCCGTCATGCCCGACGTGTCCACCGTCATCAGAGCCGCGATGGGAATCTCGGACTGTTCCCGCACCGCTTGAATGGCGAGCTGGATCTCGTGGAGGTCCATGAAGGTTTCCAGCATGAACACGTCCACCCCGCCGCCGTCCAGCATGCCTTTCACCTGCATACGGAACGCCTCCAGGGCATCCGCTTCGCTCACCTTACCGATCGGGGCGATGGGTTTGCCGAGAGGGCCGATGGACCCGGCGACCATGACGCTCGCGCCTTCTTCGGCGCAGCGGCGGGCGATCTCCACTCCGGTACGGTTAATGTCTTCCGTCCGGTCCGCCAGGCCGTGCTTGCCAAGCTTGAAGCGATTGGCGCCGAAGGTGTTGGTCTCGATCACCTGCGCGCCGGCGCGGATGTAGTCGCGGTAGATGGCCTTGATCAGGTGCGGGTCGGTCAGGTTCAGCTCGTCATAATTCCGGTTGACATACACTCCACGTTCATAGAGTTGTGTCCCCATGGCGCCGTCACCCAGCACCACGCCACGCTGCAATCGTTGTAGAAAACGGTACGCCATTCGCACCTCGCTTCGGGTTCTTGCCGGAATGATACAGGAGGAGGTCGTCAGCGTTTACGCCGCACCGGCACCAGTTTGTGCGCGTCAAACGACAGCGGTCCGGGGCCATGATACACCACCAGCAGCAGGCCGCCCAGGATACCGATCCGCATCAGGAGGGGGTAAGGCCCGGCGCTGGAGACACCGGCGTACCAGGGCGGATAGATAAACAGCACCTGCACAACCAGAACCAGGATCAACGCTCCGCAGGCGGCACGGGTCCGGTAGCCCAGGATCAGTCCCAGGCTGCCCAGCAGGATCAGCGTGAGCCCGATGACAAACGTGGCCGGCCCGCCGGGCGCCCCGCTTTCGATCATGAGCTTCATGACACTGCCCGGCTGCACGAGGCTGCGCGCCGCCTGCAACAGAAACAGGCTGCCCAGCAGCAATCGCGCCAACGCTTCCACCCATCCCGGGGTCTTGCTCATCGGTCTCCTCGTCCTGTCATCATGATCACAGTGGATCGTTTCGCCTGGATTGACGGGTTCTGAGCTGCGCATCATCGTTCAGGACAAGGCGCATCCCTGAAGGCATAGCCCGGATACTTCCTGAGCAATGGTTCTTTACTAAGATAAACCAGGATATGAGAACAGTTTGGACGCATGGCCCGATACGCCCGCCGCGATGCCTTTCACATCAACTGCTGGACGCAATACACGCGAATACGAGACTGTTAAACCATCCCGCGAAGAGCGTGTCGGGAGCGTCTATCCCGGCTTGCTCTCATGTGTTAACCACAGCTTCTTCCGGCGTCATCCATCGCTGTTGGTGATGTCAAACCGTCCTCAAGCGCACAGCAAACAGGGCCATGCCGCCAGTGACAAGCGGAACGACTCAATCCAGGTGAAACGCTCCACCAGAAGCTACGAAGCCGATACGTTGACCACAAGCCTGTTTTGTTCAACCGACAACGGAATCCTGGGTAAGTATCGCCTTCCGGCGGGACGCGAAACGCCGCGTTGTCGCCCGTACTGCACAAGACCGTCTTGCTCAAGGGGGCAACATGGCGCCACTCCAATAAAAGACCCCCTTGTCTGTTTAGTGCATCATTATGCTATCGTACACGCCAGATGGCGAAGTCACGTCGTTCGGTCTCGTCGGGCAGGCTTTTCAGCGGCGATACGAAATACGTCCCACTCGGGGAGAACATCCGGTGGCCAGTCAGCGGATAACCCGGAACACCGTTGAGACGCGCACCGTTGAACAGGGTGGTTCGTGTCAACTCCCATCGCTTCTCTTCCTTTTCAGCGAGCCCCCACCATTCGATCATCGTTCCGTTACGGAACACGAAAACAAACTTGTCGTTCACTGCGGCGCCATCCATGAAAAAACCTGCCGGCGAGGGTTCCAGGGTCTGCCACTCACCCTCATCCAGGATATACAACCGGTTCTCCCGGCCGTGTCCCTTGAAAAGACAAGCCAGGGCGCCGTTTTCAGCAGAGAGCGCCCATATCATGGCCATGCCGGGTTTTTCCGGGAGCTCCGGCGGCGTCACTTCCAGGGACGGTTCCCCCGATGTTAAATAGTAATAGCGCCTTGGTCCGGTGGCGGAATCTTGCGACAATCCGGTAAAACTCGGGCCGGTCGGCGTCGACAGCATGTCTGTCCAGAGAACATCCGAGGTCTCAAGCTCCCGCACTCCCAAGTCGAGCCTGTCATTCTCCTGGGGAAGGAGGCTCACACGAGCGAGGGTGACCCGACCTCTTCGATGGATGTCCGGTGGATTGGTGCGTGATACCACAAACGAGGAGTCTGTCAACCACCCCAACAGCTTTATCGTTCTCGGGAGAAGGATCTCTTTGACTTGCCATTCGGCCCGGCCGGCGCTATCCGGGTCTTCTCGCGCGCCATACACCAGCGGACGGTTACTGCGATAATGCCAGAGGAACTGCCTGCCACCGGGCGCCACAGCAACCGTTCCCGGTATTGCTTTCTTTGACGTATCCTGCTGCATGGCGTGATTCCACAAGGTATCGGGAATCTCCTCGCCGGGTTTACGGAGCAACAGGTAACCGCTTCTGTGTTCAAGCCATTCCCCGCCTGGCAGGGGTTGCAGTTGTCTCGCAACAAAATGCAAATCTCTTCGCCCCGCAGGCTTACCCACGAACCGGATGCTGTCGAGCACTTCGCCCTGCACCGTGTAGCGTGTCCCGATCAGGGTGTCGCCGGGAAGTTCTTCCAGGCTGTACAGGAAAGGTTCCTTTCCGTGGATCCATCCCAGGTCACGGATGGCGCCGTCCATGCGTCCAAACGCCCCGGCCAGCTCACACGGCCCCGACTGCACCCGGCGCTGCCCGGCGAACAGGACAATCCCGGTAAATACCACCACCGCCCCCGCGCCCGCCCAGCCGGGAAACAGCCGGGCTTGAATCCCCGTGACCGCTACGACAACCAGCACTCCGGCCAGGCTTGCCTCCACGATATGCGGCATCGCATACCCGCCGGTCCAGACCTGCGCCATGGGATAGACGGTGTACAGCAGGAGCAGGATCGCCACGCTGGACCAGGCTTCTCGTGGACGAGCCCAGCGGATGCGAAAGAAACGCACCAGCAACGGCAGCATCACCAGGGCGCACGCGACAAACGGGGTCATATGGGTCAGAAAGGTGATGTTCTGTTGCGTGGAGAAGGAGGCCGAAGGCGCGAGATGCAGCAGGCCGAGGTTCAGCCCCGCCAACACGACCCCGACCAAGGCAAACCGGCCGACCACACGCGAGGGACATTGCGCCGCGCGTTCCCGCTGCTCGAGGAACCGATGCGCCGAGGAGCCCAGCATGCCCGGAAACGCTGTTTCCACATCCCGCAGGAACTTCGCCGGGTCAAAGGCGTTCATCGGCAGATCGTAGTACTGCAGGGTGTCGTTGCGCTGGAAGACGATGCGGAGCCGTGTGCGCCACCGGGGCCGCCGGACCACTTCGATCTGCGCCAGCTCGATCTCGTGGAGCAGTTGGATCGCCCGCAAGGGCCGCTTGATGGTCCAGACCTCCGCCTGCACCAGGATCCAGCTCTGCCGGGCGGAGACACGCAGGAAGATCAACACCGCGATCAGGAGAAAGGAGAGCTCGGGCATGGAGTAGGGCAACAGGTCATGGAGGGCGATGACGCCGCTGAGCGCCAGGCCTGTTACCGCATAAGGCATGTCTTCTTCACGTCGGGCAGCGTAAAGCGCCGGCTTCATGTACATTGATCCGTTGGTGGTGATCCGTTGAGTAGAGAATATACACGTTTTTTGACGGGTATTTCACCCCCACTGCTGGTGAAGTGTCCGAGTTTGCAATTAGAGTGGTTCTTGCAAAGAATCGAACATACCCAGATTCTTAAGCACTTGTTTATTCTGGATTCCTGCTTTCGCAGGAATGACATCATGGGACATTTCATTCGAGAATATACACGTTTTTCGACGGGTATTTCACCCCCACTGCTGGTGAATGAAGCACCCGAGTTGGCAATTAATCCTATCCCTTTACCACCCTGGAATCGGAAGTTTCGTCCACGACACTGGGGATATTGAAACAATGCGTTTCCCGGCGTATCTTCTGGACGCACGAGATGGCGTAGCCGATTCTGTTTTTCGACATACGGTCGCTTGTAGCGCCATGCCGTTTAACAAATAGTAAGGCAATAGGTGAGCATTCGGCTTACGAGTGAGCAGATGCAGCGCCTCGTGCAGGCGCGACGTGACCTCCATTTGACTCAGCAGGAGGTGAGCGACCACTCCGACGTTTCCCTCCGCACCATCCAGAACCTGGAAAACAAGCGCAGCCATTCCTTCAACGAGTCCACCCTGATCGCCATCTGCAAGGCGCTCGATGTGAACGTGGATGATCTGCTGGAGAAACCTCAGGCTTCCGGCTCCGAAGAGGATCGACGTCAGGGTGAAAGTGGGCGTCGCGAGACGGATGATTCCTCCAACCCGTCCGACGAGCCGATGGTCAAGATGCCGGCGCGCACCATATCCAGTGTGGTCGTCCTCGCGGTAGCGCTGATGGTCATCGGCCTGGTAGTCAGCGTGGTCAGCACAGTGGTGGTGCTGAAAAACTACTTCGGCGAACCGGAACCCAAGCAGGAAACCGTGCAGCGCCACGACTGGGTCAAACGCGCTCCGGCGGAACTGGTGGACCTGACCCCTTCCATGGAAAACTGGGACGATTGGTGGGGGGATTCAGTGGGGATCCTGATCCGCAAGGTGGTGGCTGACCAGCTTGTTTTTCCCGGCCAGGAAATCCCGATGACAGTACAGTGGGCCTGGCATACCGGCGCCGAGGCCCTGCCGGTATTCCTCCAGGTCTACCGGGACTGGGAGCCCGATCAACCGCAGGTGGTCATGGCGGACACGTTGACCGGCGACGGGATCCGGGAAGCGACCTTCATCTTGTACGCTCCGGAGCAACCGGGAGTGTATGGCGTCAGGCTGTTCTACTCCAACGGTGAAACCGTGCAGGCGTATTACGGCGAACCGGCCGGCCCGGGCGAAGAGGCTCCTCACCACCCGCCTTACGTGGAGTTTCGCCTCGAGGTGATTCGCGAGAATGATTAGCCCGGCTGTTTCACCAGCAATGGCTCTACCTCAAGACAAACCATGATATGAGCACAGCTTGGGCGCATGGCCCGATACGCTCTTTGCGATGCCTTTCCCTTCAACCAATGGATGCAATGTACGTGAATGCAAGTCCTCCAGACCATCCCGCGATGAGCGCGTGTCGGGAGCGTTTATCCCGGCTTGCTCGCATGCTGCTCACGATTCATGTGCGAGCAATGCCTGCACGACTCGTTTTGCGCCCTGACCGTCCACAAGGTCGCGTGCTTTACGAGCCCGGGCAGTCCGTTGACCCGGATCGGCTGCGATGGCCTGGTACGCATGCAGAATGTCCGCATCGCTCAGATCGTTCAACCAGCCAGCCACGCGCGTACAATCTAAACGTTCCATCGCCCGGGCAAAGCCAAGCTGGTTCTCCTCCACCGGAAGACAGATATAAGGCGTACCCATCGCCGCCGCCTCATACTGCGTCGACCCACCGGCCATCAACACCAAGTCCGCCTTTCGCACCAGGTTCAGCCAGTTGGGCGGCTGCACCACGCGGTGGGCGAAAGGCAGAGCGCGCAGCCGGCCATTCAACCGCTCGCCGAAGGGATACATCTCGCCGGTGACAAACAGCATCTGTTCCGGGGTTTCTTGGGGCGGCAATGCGGCCAGCGCCGACGCCACCCGTCCGGTCACATCATGCTCGTCCACCCCGCCGCCGTTGACCACAACCCGCCGTAAGAAGCTCGGCTGCTCCTCTACTGTTTCCACCACCCGTTGCCGCACCTGCCTGCGCAACACCGCGTAGCGTGGCCCCAGCAGCAACTCGGTATGCGGGCCGCGCAGGCTGTAATCCAGGTCCGGCGCATCGGCATAGGCATTGTAGACCAACGAACAGGCAGAGTAGTCGCGTCCACCAAAAACGTCGCTGACCATGACCGGCGCCTGCTCGGAGTAGAGAACACGGTGCGCATCCGGAATGTGGTAGCCGTCAATGAAGACCAGACGGGGCGATGCATGCTCGGTGATACAATGCTCGAGAACCCATGCGGGTTCGTCGTTGACACGTATCTCTTCCGGGATCATGACCGGATCCCAGCCGTTACGCTTCAACATGGCTACGCCGGAACCATCCACTTCCCGGGTATAGAACACCGGAGTCATGCCTGCCGTTTTCAGGGCTTCAGCTATGCCGGTGGAGCGCATCACATGGCCATAGCCAATGATGTCGCCTCCGTCCACCCTCAGGATCATTACGCTTGTCTGCTCCGCCATGCACATCTCCTGCAATCATCCAAAAGAACGTACACACAGAGATTCTCCATCGCCAGACGAAGGAGGCGGCTCGGTTTCGCCCCGCCCGTCAAGGTTGTACCTTCCAAACACGATTCCAAGATACAACCAACCGGGAGATGATTCATGATTACCGACGCCATGCTCGATTTCTTCAAGCAGGATGTTAAAGACCGTTTTCTGCGTTACGTGAAGGTCTACACCACATCGAACGAGGATAACGAGGAGACGCCCTCGACCGAACGGCAGTTCGACCTCGCGCGTATGCTGGAGCAGGAGATGAAAGAGCTGGGCCTCGATGACGTCCGAGTGGACGACCACTGTTACACCTACGGCATTCTGCCGGGCTCCGAAGGCGTGTCCGCGCCGACCTTCGGCCTGCTGGCCCATGTGGACACCAGCCCCGATCAGCCCGGCGAAAATGTCAAGCCGCGTATCGTGGAGAATTACGACGGCGGCACGATCACGTATCCTGATGACCCGGAGCTGACATTGACTCAGAAGGACAGCCCCGAGCTGGCGGACTTCATCGGCGAGAACATCATCACCGCCTCCGGCAAGACCTTGCTGGGCGCGGATGACAAGGCCGGCGTGGCCGCCATCATGGCCGCCATGGCCACGTTCAGGAAATTCCCCGAGCTGAAGCATCCGGAGATCAAGGTCTGCTTCACGCCGGACGAAGAGATCGGGCGCGGCACGGTCAAGGTTGACGAGGACTGGCTGCCTCAGTTCTGCTACACCCTCGACGGCGGCTACCCGGGCGAGCTGGAGGGCGAAAACTTCGACGCCTGGCGCGCGGACATCAAGTTCAAGGGCGTCGGTGTGCATCCCGGCTACGCGAAGGACAAGATGGTCAACGCCATCGCGGTGGCCGCACATTTCGTCGCGGGCATTCCCGAATGGCAGACGCCAGCCACTACGCAAGTGCGCGAAGGCTTTTTCCATCTCGTCACCATGTCCGGCGATTTCGAGAACGCGGCATGTGTCTTCATCATCCGGGACTTCGAGCAGCCCAACAACGAGACACGCATGGAGTACCTCGCCAGCCTGAAGGATCTCTTCGAGAAGCGTTACCCCGGGCTGGAGATCGACTTGCAGTTCAAACACCAGTACCAGAACATGCGGGACATCATCCAGGAGCACCCGGAGGTGATGGACCTGGCACAGAAGGCGATTGAGGATGCGGATGTGAAGGTGATCAAGAAGGCGATTCGCGGCGGGACCGACGGCGCGCGTTTGACTCAGCTCGGCCATCCGACGCCGAACATCTTCGCCGGCGGCCTGTCCTTCCATTCACGGCGCGAATGGATCGCTGAATCCAGCCTGGCGAAAGCCGCAGAAGTAGTGCTGCACCTGGGTAAACACTGGAGTGAGATTACGAAGTAACGCTCCTTCCGTCGCTATTGACTATAGTACTCGGTTTTGCTGTTTTTCTCAACTGCAATAGTCTTGCATTACCAACAACTTATGAAAATACTAATCGTGTTTTTCCATATTTACACCAACAAATAGCTTCTTTAATCGCATGCGTATCCAAAAAAATGCCAATTTTTGATTGACATTAAACCTATGTTGTTGTCTTATAGCAAGATGCGTTTCTTCGATCTATGAGAAAAACGGCAAAACCGAGTATAGTAGGGTCTCCTGAAAAACTCCGAACACGAGGTATGGGGAGAGTTTGGAGCCCTGATTTTGTATGTTATCTGCAAGCTTATTGTTGGGTAGTCGTGCAAAAGTCTTGCAGATGGGGGCCAACAGATGTATCGCGATTCTCTTTGTCAGCTTGAGTTTGAAGATTTCTATAGTGGTTCTTGCAAAGAATCGGACACACTGAGATTCTTAAGGACTTGTTTATTCTGGATT
>CAZYOC010000091.1:0-15705 GCA_964648415.1 uncultured bacterium
CAACAAGCTGCCCGGGGCAGATATCGCTCATAGCACGTGAAACGATCCACTAGTTGACATCACAAGCAGCCATGGATAACGCCGGACGAATCTGCGGTTAACGTATTAGAGCAAGCCGGGATTGGAGTTCACAAACTGTGTTGCGATGGGAACGGGAGAGGTAGCGGTCCCGATTTTCCGAACTTGAACAGAACCAAACAGACGATACAGGCGGTGGTGATGGGCAAGCAGAAGAAACAGAAGAGCGTGTTGGACCTGGTGGTGTCGCTGGCGAAGCGGCGCGGGTTTGTCATGCCGACCAGCGAGATTTACGGCGGCATCGGCTCCTCCTACGATTACGGACCGTTGGGCATCGAGATGAAGCGCAAGCTCGCCGACCTGTGGTGGCGTGAGATGGTCCGTAAGCACGACAATATCGTGGGCATCGATTCGGCCATCATCTACCACCCCCGGACCTGGGAGGCGAGCGGGCACGTCGACGGGTTCGTGGACCCCCTGGTTGACTGCAAGAACTGCAAGGCGCGGTTCAAGGCCGACGACCTCACCGAACACGCCAAGACGGCGAAGAAGGTCGACGAGCCGCCGCTGACCGCCACCGGCGAACTGGACCCGAACCACCCGTCTTACGCCCAGCTTCCCTGTCCGAACTGCGGCGCACGCGGCAGCCTCACCCCGCCGCGCAGCTTCAACCTGATGTTCAAGACCCACGTCGGCCCGGTGGAAGAGGCCGGCAACGCGGTCTACCTGAGGCCGGAAACCGCGCAGGGCATTTACGTGGACTATCCCCAGGTGCAGACCGTGTCGCGCCTGAAACCGCCCTTCGGTATCGCCCAGATCGGCAAGGCGTTCCGGAACGAAATTACACCCGGCAACTTCATCTTCCGCACCCGTGAGTTCGAGCAGATGGAGATGCAGTATTTCCTCAAACCGGGCGACGATGCAGAAGCGATGGAGTACTGGAAGAAGGAGCGCATGGCGTTCTGGCGGGACGTCTGCGGCATCCGTGAGGAGAACCTTCGTTTCCACGAGCACGCCGACAACGAGCTGGCTCATTACGCCAAGGCGGCGTTTGATATCGAGTACCACTTCCCCTTCGGCTGGGACGAGTTCGAGGGCATCCACAACCGCACCGACTACGATCTGCGTCGCCACGCCGAGTACAGCGGCAAGGAAAAGGACCTGCAGTACTTCGACGATCAGACGCGGGAACGCTACCTGCCGTATATCGTGGAGACCTCCGCCGGGCTCAACCGGGGGCTGCTGGCGATCCTGCTGGACGCCTACGCCGAGGACGAGGTGGACGGCAACACGCGGGTGGTGATGAAGATCGATCCGAAGCTGGCGCCGTTTACCGCCGCGGTGTTCCCGTTGACGAAGAAGGACGGTCTGCCGGAGATCGCGCGCGACATCCACACCGACTTGCGCAAGCACTTCAGCGTGTTCTACGACGAGCAGGGCAACATCGGCCGCCGGTACCGTCGGCAGGACGAGGCGGGCACACCCTTCTGCATCACGGTGGACCACCAGACGCTGGAGGACAACACGGTGACCATCCGTGACCGGGACACGCTCGAGCAGCCGGAACGTCCCAGAATCGAGGACCTGACCGGCATTCTGGCGGCGAAGTTGATGCAGTAGGGGTGGCGGGAGAGTGTAGCGTTTTCTGCTGCCGGTTCAGGAACGCCGGATCTGTTCGATTTCGCGCAGGCGTTTCATAATGTACTGGTGGCGTTTCAGCAGCTCGGGCGAGCCGCCCTTGCGGAGGGCGTCACGCAGGGTCTCCTGCTCCTTCTTCAACGCCGCTCGTTCGATGTAGAGGGCGGCGAACTCCACGATCTTGTCCGCGGTATCCGGTTCGACCTGCATGTCGCGGTTGAGGATTTCATTTAGGATGGGAACCAGCGAGGCGTTGCCGTTGAGGGCGTCGTACATGTCCGCTTCCTGCACCTTCACACCTTCCACATGGGCCGCTTCCAGCGCTTCGAACACCGGCCGCAGGGGATGCTCGCCGAAGTCCGCCGCACGGATGTTGCTGAACACTTCAGCACGCCGTTGGGGCTGGCGAATCACCAGCCACAACAAGGACCGGATGCCTTCTTCCACGCCGCTGACCGTCTGCTGATCCGTCTCCGGGTTGATGCTGCGGCCCCGGCCGCCCTTTTGCTGGCTGCGGTGCAGTTCACGGCCCAGCAGTTGCTCGTCCACACCCAGTTTCTCCGCCGCGTCGTGCAAATACGCTTCGCGTACGATGACATCGGGGATCGCCCGCAAGGTCTCCACAATCGCCCGGGCCGACTCCGCCTTGCCCTGCGGCGTGTCCAGCATCCCACGCTTGAAGAAGTAGTTCACCTTGAAGTCGATCAACGGCTGCGCCTGGTTCAGCACCGTCTCTACGGATTCGCGTCCTCCCGACTGCGCCAGCGTATCCGGGTCCTCTCCGTCGGGCAGCAGCGCGATCAGTACATCCAGTCCGGCGCTGATCAACACATCCGCCCCGCGAAACGCCGCGTTCACCCCCGCCTCGTCGCCGTCATACAAGAGCGTCGCCTTGTCGGCGAAACGTTTGATCAGCCCGGCTTGCTCCCGGGTCAACGCCGTGCCGAGCGAGGCGACGGCGTTGCCGAGGCCCACCATATGCAGCGCGATCAGGTCGGTGTAGCCTTCGACCAGGATGGCTTCACGTGTGTTGCGCATCTCGTCGCGCGCCTGCGGGAGGCCGTAGAGCACCGACCCCTTGTGGTAGATCGGGGTTTCCGGGCTGTTGATGTATTTGGGGGCTGGGCGTTCGGGATCGTCTTTGAGGACACGTCCGCCGAACCCGACCACCCGCTTGCCCGCGTTGCGGATGGGAAACATCAGGCGGCCCCGGAAGCGGTCGTACCAACCGCCCCGGCTGCTGCGGATCGCCAACCCGGCCTGTTCCAGTTGTTCGCCGGTGAAACCGCGTTTTTGAGCCAGCTTTACCAGCGTCTCCCACCCTTCCGGACTCAAGCCCAGCTCGAACTTGGCCTCCAGCTCCGCATCAATGCCCCGGTCACGCAGGTACTTGCGGCAATACGACACCAGCTCGCCGTCGGTTTCGGTGAGGAGGTAGCGGAAGAGCTTGAACGCTCGCTCGTTGGCCTGGTACAGCGCCTCGTTTTTTCCCGTGACCTTCCGGCCGCCCTCCTTGATGGCGATGCCCACACGTTCCGCCAGCCGCCGCACCGCATCGGGGAACTCGATCCGTTCGATCTCCATCAGAAAGGTGAAGACGTTGCCGCCTTTGCCGCAGCCGAAACAGTGGAAGATCTGGCGGTCGGGATTGACGCTGAAAGAGGGGGTTTTCTCCTGGTGGAACGGGCACACGCCGAAGTAGTTCGCGCCCCCGCGCTTCTTCAGGGACACGTACTCACTGACCACTTCGAGAATGTCGTTGGCCTCACGGACCTGCCGGATGGTGTCTTCAGGTATCGCCATGAGGGAAGGTAGTGCATTTACAGGGTGAACCAAAACGGACCACGAGTGTCATTCCTGCGAAGGCAGGAATTCAGGATGGTGATAGTACCACCCACGCTGAACTCGCGCATTTAAAGTACAATAAAACCCGCCGGGCAGACGTGTCTGGCGGTGTAAACTGTTTCTCTTACAATGTCTTCAGCGCATCCCGCAGGTACTCGTAGGGCGGGGTCAGCGCGCCCTGATGCGCGATCATCGCGTTGCGGAAATCCTCCGGCAGCTCGCCGACCAGTTCCTCGTACGGCTTGCTGAAGTCGGCCGCCGCCAGTTTCGGCATATACGGCATCAGCATATCCCCAAATGCGACCGTCGATTCCTTCGGGATCTCGGCGGGGAGGATGTCCACGGTCATCATCTGCATGCCTTTCCCCGCGAACCCGTCGGTCTCGCTGCGGGTGTCCGGGTCGACCACGTACACCGGGTTCTCCGGCAGGGTGGGGCGGATGGTGCTCTCGATGGAGCCCTGCGGATCGCAGGTGATGTCGCCGATTACTGTCAGCCTGGGCTCGTTGCCTGGACGGAGCAGTGCTGCGAGGTCGTCCCAGGTCACCAGGCGCGGGTACCGCGGCTCCCAGTAGATCGCGTTGACCAGCAGCGTCAGGTGCGGCAGGTATTGGCTGAACGCGGCCCGGTATTTCTCCGGCTGATCGTAGTATTCCTGCAGCTCGAACTGCGCCCCGGGATCGGCGGGCGTCACCATGTCGCGCTCGTAGAAGACCACCAGGTAGAGCTTCTTCGAATCCAACTGGTTCTCACGGGAGAACTGGGTCAGCTTCTCCGCCGGGATCAGGTCCGGGTTGAGGAGATTGTAGATCTCTTGCGCGCCCTTGGACACGCTGCCATACCCGGAGATACCGCAGACCACCGGCCCCAGGCCTTCCGGCAGCCCCTCGCTGCGGACCTTTTCACCGACCGCACGGATGGCGTCGCGGGCGTCATCCAGCGAATCGTACTCGATGGCCTGCTTCAGCTCGGCAAAGGGCGTGTCATAGCCCAGCGCTTTCCAGCGTTGTCCCAGGCTCCACAGGGTGTTGACCATGCCCGCCTGGCCCGCCTGCACACCGAAGAAAATAGTGCGCCGGCCATTGTCCTTCGTCACGACCTCGTAATCCAGCAGGGTGCACTTGTCGTCGAGGAAGCGTTGCAGCAACGGCATGTTGTAAGGCTGGGCCTTGATGGTGTGGGAGAAAAAGAGATGCGGACGTCCGCTTTGCAGACGTCCCACCGGAATCTCCTTGACGCCGAGCACGAGGTCGACCTCCGGGAGTTCGTCCACGATCTCCGCTCCGGCGCGCTGGTAGTCCTGCTCCGGGAAGATGCGGTGCGGGGAGCGTTCCACGATCACCCGGAGGCCGTGGTTGACGACCAGGTTCTGGACATGTTGGGGCGCGAGAGGCGCGCGACGTTCCTGTTCGGTTTTGTCTTCGCGGCGAATTCCGATGGTCGGCATGGTGAATCTCCTGCAAACGGTATCTATCTGAAAAAACCCGCACCCACGATTCCGGGTGCGGGTTTTCCTGCCGCCGTTGGAGGCGGTCTCCCTGCGGAGAGGGTGGGATTCGAACCCACGGTAGGCGGTTAACCTACACTCACTTAGCAGGCGAGCACCATCGGCCACTCGGTCACCTCTCCGTACCAAATGCCTGCACAGCTCGTAAAAGTAAGAGTTTCCGCCCCGGGAGGCAAACGCTATTCTCGGGAGAGGAGACGGGCAGAACAGCTCCCGGGTCCATGTCCGGAGTGTTTTTCCCGGCTTGCTCTAATCCGTTCACTCCAGATCAAACCGGCGTCATCTATCGTTGTCTTTGATTTGAGGCCGCCCTCGAGCGCAGTGCAAACCGGGCCATGCCACCTGTTGCGCGAAATAATCGGGTTATTCCATCTCCGCGTCCATGTCGTCGAAGCCGTTCATCCCGTTCTCGCCGGGGCGACGCTGTTGCCGGCGGTCCTGGTTGAAGCGCCAGGTCAGCGACACGCTCCAGGTGCGGCCGTGACGGCTGTATTTCGAGTACGAATAAAACGTGTCGGTCCAGGTTTTCATCTCACGCTTGCGGGTCTCCAGTACGTCGCGTACACCCAGGTTCAGCGTGCCCTGTCCGCCGAAGAGAGTGCGGCTGTAGCCGATGGCGAGCATGCCGGCGGGCTTGCGTTTGCCCTGGAAGCTCTCCCGCGGCCCACGGTAGCCGTAACGGAATTGAAGCTGATCCACCTGTGACAGCATGAAGCGCAGGCTGCCGCGTCCCATCCAGGTGAAGTTCTCCGTCTCGAAGTCCTGGCCCGCAAACGATCCTTCGCTGTAGGCCTGGAACAGGTGGGCGTTGACCCGCGCCATCATCCACGGTGTGATGTTGCCGGACAGGATCCACTCCAGGCCGTAATGGTCGCTTGTGCCTACGTTGTAGGGCGACATGACGACGATGGAATCGGAGGCCGTCTCCACCCACTCGATCTCGCCGGTGGTGTGCCGGTAGAAGATCGACGTACTCATGGAGCCGCGGTCGGTGTGGTAGAGGTGCCCCAGCTCGTAGGAATCGGAATACATGGGGTCCAGGTTCGGGTTGCCCCGCCGGATGTTGCGTGAATCGGCGAAGCTCCAGAACGGGATCAAATACCAGTATCTTGGCCGCCTGAGGCGGCGGGTGTAGCTGGCCTGCACGGCGTTGACCACGGTGATGTCGTAGGTCAGGTGTACCGACGGGAACAGGTCGGTGTATTCGCGGTCGTTGACTTCATTGGTGGCCTGGAAGTCGGTAGTGACCTGTGAGTGCTCCATTCGCAGGCCGAGCTGATAGGCCAGCAGCCCGACACGGTTGGCGTAGGTCGCGTAGGCGGCGAAGATGTTTCGCTCGTACTTCAGGTCGTTGCTGAAGTCGGTGAGGATTTGCGAGCCGCCGGAAGCGTCCAGGTCGGTTACCGTGTAACCGTGATCAAGCGTTCGCATGTCCGCCTTCAGGCCGGTCTCGAACTTGCCGTCCTTGCTGAACGGGTTGGTGTAGTCCAGCGAGCCCATGTGGCGCGTCTCTTCTTCGAGGTTGTCCACGTGCTGGTACGACGGTCCCGCGCTTCCCCCGCCCACCAGGTAGCGCTCCTCCACCGTGGACAGCTCGTGCTCGCTGCCGTGCTCGAACTGGTAATCAGCGGTCAGCTCGTGGCCGTCGGTGTTGAACTGGTAGCGGTAATCAATGTCACCCTCGTACCAGCGCTCGGTCTCCTCTTCCGGGTTGGTCCGCTTGATGTGCGAGACCAGGTCGCCGGCGGTGTCGTAGTAACGGTACTCGATCTCGTCGTCGTTCTCGTCTTCTTCGTACTCGTTGTAGGCCGACACGGTCAACGTCTGCTTGTCGTCGGGATGGTACTCGAAGCCGATCCGGAAATCGTTGTCCCAGCCGGAACGCTTTCGGTCGGATTCCTCTTCCAGCCGGGCGTAGGGGTTGGGAGTGTAATAGTCGCGTTCCAGTTCGCCGATGCCCAGGCGAGTGCGGTGATGGAGGCCTTCATTGACGAACAGGTTGAACTTGCCGATGCGGTAATTCATGTTGAACGAGCCGCCGTAGCGCGCCGGGTAGCCGACGTTGACCGTCACAGCGCCGTTGACGCCTTCTTTTTTCTGCTTCTTCATCACCAGGTTGATGATGCCGGCGGTGCCCTCGGCGTCGAACTTGGCGGAGGGGTTGGTCATGACTTCCACGCGCTCGATCATGTCGGCCGGGAGTTGCTGCAACGCTTCCGCGGGGTCCAGCCCGATCCTTGACGAGGGTTTGCCGTCGATCAGGATGCGGACGTTCGCGTCGCCGCGCAGGCTGACGTTGCCGTCGAGGTCGACTTCCACCGACGGGATGTTCTCGAGGACGTCGGCGGCGGAGCCTCCGGCGTCGATACTGTTCTCGGTGACACGGTAGATTTTACGGTCGGCGGCCAGCAGCACGTCGTTGCGCTGCGCCGTGACCGCCACATCGGGCAGGGCCAGCGCTTCGCTGCTCATCTCGATCTCACCCAGCCGCACCAGCGGCTGGGCGTCGGAAAGGGTAATCGCGGCGAAGGTCATGGTCTGGTAGCCCAGGACCCGGATACGGACATCGTAGGTTCCGTTGGGGAGGTCTCGTACGACAAAGAAGCCGCGCTGACGTGAAGCGGTTCCGTCCGCCTGCTCTTCAGTGTCTGTGTGAAGCACGATAATGTTGGCGTTGGGGATGGGCATGCCGGATTCAGTGTCGATAATGCGTCCCACGATGCCCCGCTCGGGCATATTCCCGCGTCCCGGTCCCATGCCGGGCTGTGCAAACGCTGCTGTTGCCAGGGTATATGCGACCAGTGCGAGTAAAAATCGGCTCAGGGTTTTCATCAACCAGGGTCCTGTTCGTTGTTGCTGTGTGAAAAAGCGTGCTTGTGTCTGACGCCCGTGCAAGGTAAAGGATTAATCGGCGGCTCGCACCGGAGAAACCCGGCACTCAGGTGGCTCGTGATTCCTTGAACGGGATAGCTCGGCGGGGAGTTCCAGTGTGAAGAGGAAACGGGTCCGCGCCGAGGCCCGAACCCAAGAAGACATCGATAAAACAAGCTTTGATCTGCTTGCCGAAAAAGTGTGTTTGAGTTATCGCAACAGCAGCACCCGTATTGTGCAAAGGCGGGAACCGTACCAAGAAATAAAAGCACAACGAGCGACCAGCCCTTCATCATAACCTCCAGGAGGCTGTTCAAAAGAGACTTACGACAAAATGCCGCAGGTTGTGTTAGCACAGTGTTAGGGTGCGCGATCACTCAGGTTTAATAGTAACAATATGATGCATTGATATAAAGGAGGTGAACCGTCAGGTTTACGCCCGGATCAGCGCGTCGCGGTCCTTGTAGTATTCAAGGAACCAGTCCAGAAAATTCTGAATGCCTTCTTCCACAGTAAATTTTGGTTGGTAGCCAGTTGCTCTGCGTAGGGCTTCTATATCTGCGACTGTTTCGGGGACGTCCCCGGGCTGAATGGGTAATTCTTCGATGATGGCTTTCTTGCCCAGTTGTTCTTCGATTAACTCCAGGAAACGTCTCAGTTCGACGGGGCGCCCCGCGCCGATGTTGAAGACTCGATACGGCGCCGAGCTGCTTCCGGGATGGGGGTTATCGCCGGTCCATTCGGGATCGGGTTCGGGGGTGTGCTGCATGGCCAGCACGACGCCTTCGATGATATCGTCGATATACGTGAAGTCGCGTCGCATATTGCCGTAATTGAACAACTGGAGCGGTTCATCCAGCAGGATGGCGCGGCTGAATTTGAACAACGCCATGTCCGGGCGTCCCCAGGGACCATACACGGTGAAGAAACGTAGGCCGGTGGTTGGAATCCGGAAGAGATGGGAGTAGGCATGCGCCATCAGTTCGTTTGATTTTTTCGAGGCGGCGTAGAGCGACACCGGATGATCGACATTATGCTCCACGGCAAAAGGTGTCCTGGTGTTGAGACCATACACAGAGCTTGAAGAGGCGTACAGCAGGTGCTTGACCTGGTAGGTTCGGCAGGCTTCCAGGATGGTATAGAAGCCGACGAAGTTGCTGTCGATGTATGTGCGGGGATTGTCCAGAGAATAGCGCACACCCGCCTGGGCTGCGAGGTTGACCACCTGCTCGAACTTGTATTCCTGAAACAGTTTGGCGACGAGCGCGGCATCCTCCAGTTCGCCGCGCACCAACCGGTAGCCACTGTACTTCTCCAGAATACGAGTACGGGCTTCTTTCAGTGTGACATCGTAATAATCATTCACATTATCCAGCCCGACCACCTTGCGTCCTTCAATCAGCAAGCGGCGCGCCAGGTGAAACCCGATAAAGCCAGCTGTTCCGGTTACCAGGACCGGAATTTCTGGATCGAACTGTGCTAATGCCATGAACGTTCACTCCATCAACGCTAAGAGTTGTTTAGGCAATCTGTTCTTCGATAATGCCGATGTAGGGAAGTGCGCGGTATTTCTGGTCGAAATCCAGCCCGTAGCCGACGACGAAAACATCGTTAATGCTGAATCCGACATAATCCGGCTCGAACTCGACCTCTCGCCGGGAGGGCTTGTCCAGCAGTGTGCAGGTCATAATCCGGCTGGGCTGCATGTCGCCAAGCAACTCCTTGATATGCTTGAGAGTACGCCCGGTATCAATGATGTCATCCAGGAGCAGAATATTGCGGTCTTTCAAATCAGTGGTGATGCTCTGGAGCACCTTGATTGTACCGGAAGAGGTAGTCCCGCTCCCATAGCTGGAAGCGGTCAGAAAACAGACCTCGTCAATCTCCACGCCTTCCCGGCTCAACGCCCTCAGCAGGTCCGCGGCGAACACGAAACAGCCTCGCAGCATGGGGACTGCGGTAATCGGGCCATACCGCCTCAAATCGTCCGCAATCATCCTCGCCAGGTCGGCAATTCGGGAGGCGATTTCATCCTCCTTGATGAGGGGGGTATGTGACAGCGTAAACATGAACACTCCGGATGAAAGATGACAGATGCGCCATGGGGAGCGAGAACTAAACGAAAGTAGGGGTCTTTTGGAAAAGTGTCAAGGCGAAAGGCTTGACGGTTCCTCCTGTATACCGTAAGTTCCCACAGCATTCAGTCTCATGCGTGAAAGGACCCCCCGATGAGTGAGTCCGGTTTGGAAGCGACGTCCCAGCCTGGTTACGACGATGTATTTCCTCGACCATTGGACAAGGCCGGCCTCTTTGTCGCCGGGATCGTACACAACCTTTACAGCCCGTTAACCGCGATGTTGGGCACACTGGACCTGATGCGTATGAAGCATCCGGAATTACAGAAAGAGCTGGAACGCATCAGCAAGATGACTTACCGGCTGAAAGACGACATCGCCGTCATCATGGAAAAAGCACGCCTGGAGGGCGCGACTCATATCGTCGAGCTGAACCTCGCCGAGCTGATTACCAACGAACTGCTGTTTTACAAAGGTGATCCCCGGCTGAAGCACATGATTGAAGTGACCTGGGAAGAACCGCCGGACATCCCTGTCTTCAACGCGCCTTCGCGTGATTTTACCATGACCTTCGACCAATTGTTGACCAATGCCATCGAAGCCATGGAGGAGAGCGATACAAAGAAGCTGATGATTCTCCTGTTCCAGCAGGACGACGAGTTGATCCTGACCATGAAGGATACCGGCATCGGTATGGACCAGGAGACCCTGGACCGTGCATTCGAGCCGTTCTTCACCACGAAAACCGCCCGCAAAGAAGGCCGCAATCCTCCAACCCTCGCCCTGGGTGTGGGATTGACGTTCGCAAAGCTGCTGATGGACAACCTGGGGTGCAGTCTGCAACTGGAAAGTCAACCCGGAGAAGGTACGCTGGTAGAGCTCCGGATCCCATGGAAACAGATCCACGAGGCGCATCCGAAACCGGTCATGATCAAGTAGTGCTGCATTGCACCAGCTATGATGCTTTCTGAGCTGCGTCATTTGTCTCAGGAGAAGGCGCATCTTTACATACATAACGGGTTATTTCAAAAGATGTAACGCAGTCACGAGGCAAATGACGCGCTCCCGAAGGGCTTGGGGCGGGGGCGGGGATCTCCTCCATTGCCGGCTCGTATTGACAAGGCTTGCAAGAGTCACAATAGCTGTCTCGCGCTTGATCCAACCTGTTACCCATGTCACACATACGCACGAATACTCGAAGTATATTCGAGTAGCGATCAGGATGGTTGTGGCATTTATTTCTATGCAAGTAGAAAACACAACGGTTACACGGGTAGCGGCAGGGTGACCTCATGTATCTCGCACACATTGACAGCTTGACACCTGGCGAACGGCTGGGGAAGGCTCTTTACGACGACCAGGGACGCCTGCTCGTTACGGCGGGATATACGGTTAACGAGTCTCTCATTGCGCGCTTGCGATCTCTGGGCTATTCTTTTGTTTACGCAGACAACCCGGTTGTTACGAAGATTAAGGACAACGAGATTATCTCCGCCCCCACCCGCCAGCAACTGATCAAACAGCTCCAACAGATTGTACAGGTATTCGTGGGGAACGCGGTCATCGAGAGCCTGGAGCCGCGACGGATTCGCAAGGAGGTCTATTCCAACCGCTCCCTGCGCAACGCTTTGCGCCTTAAGATTATCCGTCGCAGCGCCGGGCAGATCCTGGACGATCTAGCGGACAACAAGGCCGGTTATTATACCCACAATCCCATGCGTCCCGCCGCCACTGAACCCTTTGAACACGCGGTCGACACGGCAGTATTGTCCCTCCTGCTGGGGCAAAAACTGGGCTTGGAGTGGGACGACCTGCTTTCTCTCGGGACAGCCGCCCTGCTGCACGACATCGGCAAGCTGATTCTGCAGCCGGCCTTCGCGAAGAAAAGGGACATCCCGGAAGAGAAAAAGCTGGCGGCGCTCCGAGAGCATCCCATCTTCGGCATGTTGATGGTCAAGAGCAGTGATCCGGCCGGCTTCAAAGAGCAGATCACGATCGAAGAGCACCACGAGCGTCTGGATGGCAGCGGATATCCAAGACGGATCCGTGGGGGCGACACTCATCCCGCGGAAAGACCCATCCGTGGGCGACGGGTGATTTACCGCTACGCTCGCATTCTCGCCGTGGCCGACTACTACGATAACCTTGTCAATGGCCGGGACGAGCATCCCCTGTTGCCGCCGGATATGGCGCTGGCCACGATGATCAAGCGATCCGGCATCCTGTGGAATGCCCATGTGATCAGAGCTTTGGTAGAAACGGTGCAGCCGTACCCCGCCGCCATGCCGGTGGTGGTGCGCCGTTCCGAAAACGACAAGCTGATGGGGACGGAGGGTATTGTGTTGAAGCCGGATCCCGCCGATCCGCTCCGCCCCACGGTGGTTTTTCTGAAAGACAAAACCGGCAAGGATATCAAGCCGGTGAAGGTGAACCTGAATTCCGACCGCCTGATCAGGCTCCAGGCCGCGGTGTAATCACTTGGGCGGCAATCCCAGGGATTGTCGGATCTTCGCCAGGATGATATCGTCCGAGGTCGGCTTGTCGTAGAACTCCACCACCCCCAGCTCTCTCGCTTTTGTCTCAATCTGTTCCGTTCCCAGGGCGGTCAGGATAATCACCGGCACTTCGCGTGTGGTGGAAAAGACGCGCAGCATGTGGAGGACATCGAGCCCGCTTTTGATCGGCAGACCGATATCCAGGATGATCAGGTCGGGTTGCTTCTGCCGTACCTTCTGCAGGGCTTCTTTGCCGTCGCCGGCGGTGTCGGCGCGGAAGCCGCTGAGCCAGAGCACCTTGCTCATGCGCGCCGCCAGCAGATCCTCGTCATCCACGACCAGGATCAGCGGCCGTTTTTCTTCCGCCTGGGGCAACGGCGCATCGGGTTTCTCTTCAACAAGCGGCTGCCTCATCAATTCATCGATTTTTCGAGGAACCCATTCCGGGTTGATCGAGGTTCGCAGGAACAGGCCACGGCCCAGCTCATCCCACTCACTGGTGCGCCCCACGGCTTCGCCTTCGCCCACGATCACAAAATGGGTCGGCTCCACAACATCGTCGCGGATCAAGTCGCGCAACAGGTCCACGGCATGCAGGTCGCCCTGCACCGCGTCGAGCACCAACAGGTCAAGTCCCTGGAAGTCGGAGGTGAGCGCTTCATCGAAAGTGTCGTAGACGACACATTCCATGTTGAGGGACTCCAGAACCTTCTCCAGCGCCTCGCGCAGGGGTGACACTTCCATAATGATAGTGGCGCGTTTGCGTGCGGCTGCCTCCGCCACCTCAGCCGGGTGGTAGGAAATCACCTGCTCTCGCGCCAGGAACTCCTCGAGGATGTCCCGCGCCTGCTCGTAGTCGGTCACGTAGAAAGCGTCCCCAGTCCCGTTCTGCTCGGATCCGGCGGCCTGCTGCCTTTGCTGTTTGTCCGGTGAGTTTGCCATGAAAATCAAGATACAAAGTCAAATGACGGAATGCCTTGCTCCAGAACACAGAGGCGTGTAGCGACAGGAGGAGCGAGCGATTCCAGGCGCGTCAGGGAGACGCAGGCCGGTGTGTACGTCGGCCACTCATGTCGTCCAGCCGGGAGGCTCGCCTTGCCGCACCCTTGTATGGAGGGTATATTTGAGTGCGGAGGATGGAAACGCCACAGTTGGGAGGCGCAGTTTGTCGTATCTGGTCATGGCGCGCCGGTGGAGGCCGCAGCGCTTTCAGGAAGTTATCGGACAGCAGCATGTCACCCGGACGTTGCAGCAGGCAATCGCTCGCGGACGTGTGGCGCATGCGTATATCTTCACCGGCCCGCGTGGCGTCGGCAAGACCACGGTGGCGCGGTTGCTCGCGAAAACCGTCAACTGCCGCAACCTGCAAACCGACAGCGAAGGGCTGCCGGAACCTTGCCACGAGTGCGACTCCTGCACGGACATCGCCGCCGGCAATGCGCTGGACGTGCTCGAGATTGACGGCGCTTCCAACAACAAAGTCGAGGATGTCCGCACCCTCCGTGAAAATATCAAGTTCAGCCCTTCCTCGCTGGAAAAGAAAGTCTACATCATCGACGAAGTTCACATGCTGTCCCAGGCGGCGTTCAACGCCATGCTGAAGACGCTCGAGGAGCCGCCGGAACACGCCATGTTCATCTTCGCCACCACCGAGATCCACAAGGTTCCGGCCACCGTGCTGTCCCGTTGCCAGCGTTTTGACTTCAAACGGATTCCCACACGCGGCATCCGTGAGCAGCTCGAACGTATCGTCAAAGGAGACAGCCTGGCGGTGGATGAAGAGGCGCTGGTCTCGATTTCCGTGAAGGCGGAGGGCGCGCTGAGGGACGCTTTGTCCATCCTGGACCAGCTTGTGGCTTACCAGGGTGACGACCCGATCACCGGGGACGTGGTCCGGCAGGCGCTGGGGCTGATCGCCACCGACCTGTTCTTTCGGGCGACGGACCTGGCGGCGACGGGACGTGTGGCCGAAGCGATCGACCTGGCCGGGATGATCAGGGGCGGCGGGCATGACCCACGGGAGTTCCTGCACGGGTTTCAGCGGCACGTGATGCACCTGCTGTTCCTCAAGAGCGGCGGGAAAGTGGAGGAGCTGGAGGCCTCCGAGGAACACCGTAAGCACTACGCTCAGGTGCAGGGACAGCACACCACGGAAGACCTGCTGCGTATGGCCGAGTGGGCTGCGGAGACCGAGGATCTGCTGCGTGACGCCCTCGACCCGCAGCTCCGGCTGGAGCTGTTCCTGGTGCGCCTGGCCCGCATGGACCGCGCGGTGGAGCTGGGGGCGTTGCTGGAGACACTCGGCGTAGCGCCCGAATCGTTCCAGCAGCCGGTGCAACGCGAAGCGGTGACGAGCCCGGAACCTGTCAAACCGGCGGCGCCGCCAAAGAAACCGGAGAAGCTGGAGAAACCGGAGCCGGAGCAGCCTGCCCAACCTGCTGATGCCGCGTCTCCTGAAGAACCCGGGCCGGTGGCGAAGGAGGAAGCCGCTCCAACGCATCAGGACGAGCCGGAAACGAAGAAAGACGATCCTGCGCCCGAGAAAGAGGAGCCTGCGTCCGAGAAAGTCGAGCCTGCGTCCGAGAAAGAGGAGCCTGCGCTGGAAAGCGAACCGCAGACGTCCGTTGCAGCGCCGAAGCCCGCAGCCACGCCGGAAACGGGCGTCAACGATTCTGAGGAGGACGAAGAAGAAGAGGCGGAGGGGGAGGAGGAGTCAACTGAGAGCGAGATCAGCCTGGAGGCTATCCGCAGCCGTTGGCTTGATTTCACCGACGCCATCTCGGAAGAGCAGCATACGCTTGGCTCTCAGGTGGAACAGGGCGCGCCGACGGAGTTGGATGACGAGGCGCTGACCCTGACCTTTCCTTCCAACGCCAAGTTCGCGTTTGATATGACGCAGCAGAATCGGGATGTGGTGCGGAAAGCGTTTCGCAAACAGTTCGGCGTGGGGCGCGATGTACGGATTGCCCAGGGTGAAATCGCGGATAAGCACAAACCGCCGCGCCGGAAATCCCACCGGGAAGTGAAACAGCAAGAGTTCCAGCTCGATTTGAAGGAGCACCCGGTGTGGCAGAGCACAGTGGAGCGGTTGGGGCTTGATTACAACGATTAGAATGGGAGTGTTATCCCTGTGAAACAATCTGGCATAGAAAACTAAACGAATTTCATTCAAGCGAAGCAGACTGTATAAAAATGTCCAGGGGATCTCATTCCCGCGAAGCAGACTGTCGCAGAATGCGAGAGGAATCTCATTCCA
>CAZYOC010000092.1:0-15681 GCA_964648415.1 uncultured bacterium
GGGCGGCGAGGATCCCGACCCCAACGCCACCCTCGACCCCTCCGACGTGCAGGCCCGCATCGGCCCCTACCGCTTCAAGATCAACCGCGAGCAGTACGAAGTCTGGGCGGAGTCCATTCGCCAGGAGGTCGGCTTCGACGAGGCTCCCGTCATCGCGGAAATCCAGCGAAGGCTGGGCCTCTCGTGAAGCTTGTTCCGCTCTCCTCGCTGCGCCCCAGCGCCTACAACCCCCGCGAGGCCGACCCCGCCCGCCTGGACCTGGTGGAACTCTCCCTGCGCAAACTCGGCTGGCTGCTGCCGGTCTATGCCGACCGCTCCGGCGAAATCCTCAGCGGCCACCAGCGCCACCACGTCGCTCGGCGGATGGGGCAGCAACGCATCCCGGTGGAACTGACCCGCCCCATGGACCTGCCCGACCGCAAGGCGGTCAACATCGTCTTCAATCGGGGGACCAACGACCTGCAGCCCTACGATACCCCCGCCAACCTGACCGAGGCCCTGGAGCGCTCCGGCATCCACGACCTGGCCGGCCAGATTCCCGACAAGACCCCCGACGATCCGGACTACTTCCGCTGCCTACACGCGGAATCCGTCCCGGTGGAGCGGCTGCTCAAGGTCAACTCCGGCCGGTGGGTGCCCTATGCGACCAACATCGCCCGGACCCTGCACGGCAAAGGCATCGTCATGCCGGTGGTGGCTACCGCCGACGGCAAGGTCGTCAACGGCATCGGACGGCTGCAGCTGCTGGCGGAGAAGAAGCGCAAGACCGCTCCGGTCGTCTGGATCAGCGAGGCGGAGGCCCGCTTCGCCGACGCCATGCTCAACCTGCTCTCGATGGACTTCGACCTGCACCGCCGCTACCGGGACCTGCTGCGCTACAACTCCTTCCGGCGCGCGCGGCGGGTGCGCTCCTACCTGGGACGGGGCTTCGTGTTCAGCCTGGTGGGCGGCAAGCCCGCCAAGGCGTTCGACATCCACAATGCGGAGCACCTGCGCCGCTGGAAGCGGGAGCATGGGTCCGTGGTCCTGGACTTCGGAGCCGGCCACCTGACCGAGACGGAGATCCTCCGCAGCAAGGGGATCGAGGTGACACCCTTCGAGCCTTACCGGCTCTTGGGCAACGAGATTGATAAGCCGGGCAGCATCGCCTTGACCCGGGAGTTCCTGGAGGCGGTGGCCGCGGGCAAGCGCTGGGACAGCATCTTCCTGGCGTCGGTCCTCAACAGCGTCCCCTTCCAAGAGGACCGCTCCCACATTGCCACGATCTGCGCGGCGCTGTGCGGCCCGCGAACCCGGCTCTATGCCGCGGCAAGTTGCCACAAGCATGCCGACATCCAGAACGCGCGCGGCCGCAGCGGCGCCAACGAGCGGCAGGCGGGGACCATCGCCTTCCTGCTGTCCTATGAGAACGGCGTCAAGTTGGGGGATTTCTCCGACCGGCCCAAGATTCAGAAGTACCATACCCCGCGCGAGTTCTACGCGCTGTTCCACGACTGCTTCGAGGCGGTGGACGTGAGACTCCAAACCCAGAATGTTGAGGCCATCTGCGGCAGGCCGCGTCCGGTGGATCCGGAGCGGCTCCGCCGGGCGCTGGAGTTTGAGTTCAACCTGCCCTATCCTGACGGCACTCGCATGGGGCTGGTGGATGAAGCGAAGGCGACCTTCGGCCGTCGCCTGGGGGTGGACCTGTGATCTGGCTGCTGGACCTCAACTACACGCTGGTCGCCAACTCGCACGAGAAGCGGCGGCCGTTCGCCCGGCAGATCGAGATCGAGCGGTACCGCGGCTGGCTGGTGGATCTCCTGCGCGGCGAGACGGTCGTACTGATCACCGCCCGCCCGGCCCGCTACACCCGGCAGACGCTGGAGAGCATCGCCCGCAAGACCGGCTGGCAGCCCCAGGCGGCCTGCTTCAACGACCTGGGCCTGCCGCCCCCGCAACTCAAGCCGAGGATCCTCGTGGAGAGGATCTTCCCCCGCTTCGGCGAGGACCCGTCCCTGTACTTCGGCCTGGAGAGCAATCCCCGCACGCGCGAGGCCTACGCGCGCCTGGGAATCCGTTCCTGCCCCGTGGGAAAAGAGCCATGGACCAGCCTACCAGCCTGACCCACCTGCCCGGCAAGCGCTGGGTATTCGACGAGACCGTGGCCGGCTGCTTTGACGACATGCTGGCGCGGTCGATCCCGCAGTATCGCGTCATGCGCGAGGCGGTCTTCGCCCTGGCCTGCCGGTACGCCCGCAAGGACACGGACATCGTGGACCTGGGGTGCAGCCGGGGTGAGGGCCTGGCGCCGCTGATCGACAAGTTCGGCGTCCGCAACCGGTACCTGGGCATCGACAGCAGCGAGCCGATGCTGGAGGCCTGCCGGGAGCGCTTCAAGGGGTGGATCAACACAGGGGTAGTCCGCATCCAGAACATGGACCTTCGGGAGCGGTACCCGGTCGTCGAGGCCAGCGTGACTCTGGCCGTGCTGACCCTCCAGTTCGTGCCCCTGGAGTACCGCCAGCAGGTCGTCGCCGAGGCCTTTCGGCAGACCGTACCGGGGGGCTGCTTCATCCTGGTCGAAAAGGTGTTGGGAGAGGATGCCAGCCTGACCCAGACCATGACCGAGCACTACCTAACCCTCAAGGAATCCAATGGTTACAGCCGGGTGCAGATCGACGCCAAGAGGAAGAGCCTGGAGGGCGTCTTGGTCCCCGTGACCGCCCGCTGGAACGAGGACCTCCTCCGCACCGCCGGCTTCCAGCACGTGGACTGCTTCTGGAGGTGGATGAACTTCGCGGGGTGGGTGGGGACGCGGGAGCTTGGTAGCATCGGCAAGTTTGGTGGGTTGTGAATCAGTCCACCTATCTCCATTCTCTGGGACGGATCAGCCGAGTACCATCTGATTTAGTTACAACGTGTGGGAATTGATGCCTACTGATATTGTCGACATGAATGGAGAAGTAGGCGTTAGCCAACTTCTGAAGGTGTGTTGAGTGTCGGCCTGGAGGAGTGGCCACAATGACACGCTTGGACGCAAAGTGCCTTCGAACGACTTCAATAGGAGCGGCCAGATCGCTATCCGCTGAAATTACAAGTGCGGTGTCAAAGCGGTCTTGGAATGCATCCGTGAGCATCTGAGTTGCAAGGTTGACGTCCGACATCTTCTCTTCATGCTTCGAGAAGGTGTATTGACAATTGTTGCATTTGATGGTTTTTCTTAAGAAATGGCCATAAAAAACGTCCGTTCGGTCCAATGTACCCAGGGCCTCCAAGAAGGTGTTCTGCCTTCGGACTTTGTCTGGCGGGGAGGAAACGCGCGCCGTGAAGTACTTGGTACCGACCAGCGTGTAGTTGGGCTTGAGGAGCGAGGCAGACATATCCTGCAGGTTGAGCCAGAGATACCTGCAGAGCCCTGATTGCATCAGGCCATAGTATAAGTTGAAGCCATCGATGTAAGAGATCACGCGCCACATTTCGTCTGCCAAGGATTACAGAATTGTGCCAACTTACTATTAATTGATCTTCTTGACAAGTTCCCATGTCAGTGGTATTTATTGTAGACGATCAGGCTTATTGCGCGTTATATTCCTCTAGAGGCAAAACCAAGATTTACCCCCCCGGAGATAGCATCTCCGGGCCCTGCGCCCTTTCCTTCGGGAAGGGCGCCTATTTTTTCCGGCTCGCTGATCGTTCCAGATGCTTCATGATTCCCGCACGTCTGCAACAAATCCACCACAAAAACCCTACAAGAATCCCACTACCGTAAGGCCCTGTAACCCCCGAAGATAGGTTGGCGGTGGAAATGCCGCCCAGAACCTGTCTGGAGGGCGGTCGTGCTCAAGCTTACGGTGGATGTGGTCCGGTCCCAGGATCCCACTCTTTTCGCTGGGCTGGTCTCCAAGGAGATCGTCCTGGCGACCGTGTCGGCTATCAACAAGACCCTCAAGAACACCCAGGTCGAGGCCTCCAAGCAGATCCGCCGTGAGCTGAACCTGCCCGCCGCCCAGGTCAAGGACCGCCTGGACATCCACCGGGCCAACCTCTCCCGCCAGGCCGGGCACATCCGGGTCAGCCGCCGTTCCGTGCCGGTGATGGCGTTCGGGGCGAGGAAGACCTCGCGCGGCATCTCGGTCCGCATCAAGAAGACCAAGCCGCGAACCTTCTTTCGCCATGCCTTCAAGGCCACCATGCCCAGCGGCCACACCGGCATCTTCGAGCGCGCCCCGAACTGGAGGATGCGCTACCCCAGGCGCGGCGGCGGGCGGAAGCACGGCCTTCCCATCGAAGAGCTCTTCAGCACGACCGTGCTGGAGTCATTCCAGAACCACATTCCCAAGCTCCGCGAGTTCACCAACGAGCGCCTCGTAGTGAACCTGCGGGCCGAGTCGCAGTACCGGCTGGCCAAGAGCCTGGGGCGGACGCGCCGGGGGCGGCGCACGCACTGAGGCGAGCGCGAAGGCTCGCGCCGATCGGCGCGGGTCCTTCCTGGGGGGGTACCCCCGCACGGGTGCGCGGACGCCCGAAAGTTCGCTAGCGACACAGAAAACGAACTGAGTTCGGTTCGTTTTGGAAAGCAAAAACCCCAGTAAAACGGGGGTAAAGACCATGGAAAAACGAACTGAGGGTAAGCGCATCGAACTCGATCCCGGCGTCCTGGGCCGGGTCACCTTCATGACCATCGCGGGATTCTCGCCGGAGCAGATGCTCCGGAGCCTGGAGGGCATGAGGGATGACCCGGTCACGCTGACGCCCGAGGAACTGGAGCGGTACCGGGAGTGGGTGCGGCAGGACCTGATCGAAGCCGCGGAGGTGGACAGCCAGGAGGAACTAGGCCTGGCGCTGGAGCGCCTGCGCAACCTGTACAAGCGGACCCTGGGCGAGGGCGACTACAAGACCTGCCTGGGCACGCTGAAGGAGATCAACCGGCTGCTGAAGCTGGGGCCGCAGTCCGAGCCGCGAAGTCCGCGCGGAAGGATCGACCCCTTCAGCCTGGACGTGAGGCTCCCGAGCAACTGAGAGGGCTATGGGCAACCTGATTGACGTGAACCAACTGGCCTTTCTGCTTGGGGTGACGCCCCGGTGGATACAGCGGTTGGTAGATGAGCACGGGATGCCCCGGTCAGAGCATGGGATGTACGACAGCATCCGCTGTGTCCAGTGGTACTGCGGGTGGTTGCGCAGCCAGGCGAAGGGCACGGTCCAGGACCACAAGGCCCGCAAGGAGAGGGCCGAGGCCGACCTGAAGGAACTGGACCTGGCGCGCAAGCGCGGCGAGGTGGCCGAAGTCGCGAAGATGCAGCGTCACTTCGTGAGTCTGATCCGGGCTTCGCAGACTCGCCTGCTTCCGCTGGCAACGCGACTGGCCCCCCAATTCGCACGCGAGACATCGGCGGCCCGGATAAAAAAAAGCTCGAAGACGAGCTCTATGGCGCACTCGAGGAACTGACGACCTATGAAACTCAAGACACTTCTGGTGGGAGCGATGGTGGCCGTGACACTCCTGACGGTAAACGATCCGGTAGTGGAGATGATGCGCCAGGTGGCCGCCGCGTGGCGTCCGCCGCCAAGGCTGAAGGTAAGCGAGTGGGCCGAGCAAAACCGAAGGCTCAGCCGCGAAAACAGCGCCGAGCCGGGAAAGTGGCGAAATGACCGGCTCCCTTACGGGGCCGAGATCATGGACACCTTCAACGATCCCGATATCCACACGACGGTCTTGATGACGGGCACGCAGATCGGCAAGAGCGAGATCCTGAACAACGTCATGGGCTACTGCATCGACCTGGACCCCTGCCCGATGATCATGGTCCAGCCGACCCAGCAGAACGCGGAGGACTACAGCAAGGAGCGCATCGCTCCGATGATCCGCGACACGCGCTGCCTGGCGGAGAAGATCGCGGATCCGCGCAGCCGGGACAGCAACAACACGCTGACCAGCAAGAACTTCGACGGCGGGCACCTGGCGCTGGCCGGGGCCAACTCGGAATCGGACCTGCGCAGCCGGCCCCGCCGCGTGGCGTTCGGTGACGAGATTGACGTGTGGCCCGTATCCGCGGGTGCGGGCGGAGACCCGCTGGACCTGTTGCTGGAGCGGCTGTCCAACTTCTTCAACCGTTTCGCCATGCTTGCCTCCTCGCCGGGCATCAAGGGCCTGTCCCGGATCGAGAAGGCCTGGAAAGAGTCGGATCAGCGGAAGTTCTTCGTGAAGTGCCTGCACTGCGAGCAGGAGATCACTCTGGAGTGGATGGGTGTTCAGTGGCCCAAGGGCAAGCCCGAGGAGGCCTACTACGCCTGCCAGGAGTGCGGCGGGATCCTGACGGAGGACGACCGCCACGACCTGGTGCTCAACGGCCAGTGGAAACCCACCGCACCGTACACCGGCATCGCCGGTTTTCAGCTGAGCAAGCTCTACTCCCTGCTGAGCGACAACAGCCTGGCCAAGATCGCCCGGGCCCACGTGGTGGCGGTGCGCCGCGGACCGGAATCGCTGAAGGTCTGGGTTAACACCAACCTGGGCGAAACCTGGGAGGACCCGGGGACCAAGGTGGATCACGAGATCCTGTACAACCGCCGCGAGGAGTGGAACGGGCGGATCCCCGCCGGCGCGCTGTGCCTGGTGGGCGGGGTGGACATCCAGGCGGACCGCATCGAGATGCACGTGGTCGGCTATGGCCTGGAGGAGGAAGCCTGGAGCGTGGACTACCTTTTCCTGATGGGGGACACGACCAAGCCGGAGGTCTGGGACAAGCTGGACCGGGCGCTGCAGAAGGAGTACGAGCACGAGTCCGGCGCCCTGTTGGGAATCGCCGCGGCGGGGGTGGACGCCAGCTACCGCACCGACATGGTCCATAAGTTCTGCCTGCCCCAGTGGAGCCGCAACGTCTTCGCGCTGCGCGGCGAGGCGGGCGGGGGCAAGCCGCTCTTCGTGCGTCCCGCCAAGCCCAAGAAGGGGCGCTGCCCGCTGTTCCGCTGCGGGGTGGATACGGGCAAGGACAAGATCTACGCCCGCCTGCAGCTGCAGGAACCGGGGCCGGGCTACTACCACTTCCCCATGGAGCGCACGGAGGAGTTCTTCCGGCAGCTGACCGTGGAGAAGCAGGTCACTGAGTACGTGATGGGGCACGGGCGGCCCAAGTGGCTCAAGCCCGCCGGCGCGCGCAACGAGGCGCTGGATACCACCAACTACGCGCTGATCGCCTTCTCGATCTACGACCCGAACCTTGAGGAAATCGCGGCCTTGCTGGAGAGCAGCAAGCCGCCACAAACCGAGCCGGAGGGCCGCCCCATCCGCGGGCGGTTCGCGCGGCGATAGAGGAGAGTTTCATGCAACGCACGTATCGCACTCTGGTCCTGATTCTGGCCCTTGCGCTGCTTGGGCTGCCCGGCTTCGCGCAGGTGTACGCCCCTCCGACGCCCAAGGTCTACGCGGAGCAGTTCATCGTCCCGGACGCCCTGGGCGACGAGGACATCGCCGACAGTTCCTTCGCGGTGCAACTGCCCCTCCTGGGCTTCTCCGTGGGCAACGAGCCGGTGGGCGCGACCACGGTTCCCAACGCCACCCGCGAGGACGCCATCGCGCTGTGCATCGAGTGGGCCAGCGGGGAGAACGGAACCGGCTACGCGGCGGAAACGGAGTTCTGGCTGCCGGACTGGATTGAATCGGCGACCGAAGTTCAACTCTTGTGCCGAAGTACCGAGGCGGCCACGTCCACCAGTACCGCGATTGATTACGACTTCCTGGTGCACGGCGCGGGCACGTGGGACGCGACCGCCATCGACAACGCGACGGCCACGTTGGTGCAGTCCGCGACCAGCGGCACCCTGGCGGTGTTGGGGCTGCCGGTGGATGCGAGCGAGACCTTCACGGGCGGCAGCCTGGTGCGCTTCCGGATGTGGAGATCCGCGGGAGCGGACACCTTCCGGGTGTACGGCGCCAGATTCCGCGGGAACAGGGGGCGATGACATGCGACACCTGACTTTTCTGTTGCTCTTTGTCGCGATAGCGGCCCAGGCGGAACCTATTCTGCTCGTTGGGGGAGGGATCTACACCGAGGATGTCTACCTCTACTGGCGGATGTACGGCGCGGACGGCAACGACACGGCGCATACCGCAGACAGCTATGAGCTGGCGATATGCAAAGCGGGAACGTTCGCAGTGGACGCCTCCAGGGAAGCCACTGGCGAGGATCTCGTCACCGTAACGTTTCCGCGGCCCGCCACGGAGGAGATCACGGTTGGGACCACGACCTACAACCAGCGACTCCGCCTGGCGACGTTCTCAGCCTACCCGTTCGGGTTCGAGCGTCGGACGCTTGCCCTCCGCTCGGTCAACTCGGTCGCAAAGTCGCCGTGGACCAAGGCGGACTACGACTTCGGTGTCCCGGCCATGCAGCCCTCGTTATTTCACGTCGGAAAGGCAGCGGAGTAAGTCATGCGTCCCCTGATCCTGTTACTTAGCCTGCTAATTGTGACGTCGGTCTGCCAAGCGCAGATACCAACTGGCGGCCTCAAGCTGCATATCGAGTTTGAGGAGGGGACCGGCGCGAGCGCAGCGGATTCGGCGGGGAGTAACAACAGCAGCAATTGGGTCGGCGACCCGGTCTGGACCACCGGATACATCGGAGGCGGAATCGAGTTTGACGACGCCAATGATGGAATCACCTTTGGCGACGCGGAACTGGACCTCAGCGACAATGACCAGTTTACGGTCTGTTGTTGGTATCGGCCCTCGGCAACGAACCAGGACCACTATGATGGGGTGTTTGGACGTGGCGAATATACGTACCCGTTCCGCCTCGGGGTCGCCGTGGATACGCGCACGAACGATCAGGACAGGATACGCATTTCCATGCGCACCAGTAGCGGCACTACCTACGAAAACCATGAGGCTGAGTACATGGAAATCGGTACGTGGGTGCATGTTGCGATGAGGTACGACGGCAGCAATGCAGAGATGTTTTTCGACGGTGTCTCTAGAGCAACTTCTACCGTCAGCGGCTCATTGGATTTGAGTGGCGCTGAGGCAATCATGCTGGGTCTGCCCGAGGCCCCAGGCAATACCAACACGGGCGTGTATGATGAGTACCGTATTTATAACGTGGCTTTGACCGACTCTGAAATCCAGCAGATTGCAGAGTATGACGGTGCGACTCCGACTCCCACTCCTACGAGTACGCCAACACCTACACCAACACCAACGCCAACCCCGACCTCGGTAGCGCCGGCAGCGCCGCGAGACGTGTGGGTAGGCAACCTGTACAGGCATGTGCTTGGCGGATCGGTAGTGTTTCGATGATGAGAAAAGTTCTCCTGCTCCTGCTCCTGTGCCTTTCGCTTGCGGCCCACGCCGCTTCCCTGGGCGCGCTGCCGCTCGGATCAACACTGCCGCTCACGGAGACCCCGCACGACTATGCGGGGATCGGCAGCGCCTCCGCCGACGCCGTGGTTACCTTCAGGGTCTACGAGGGCGCATTCTCGCTGGTGGAATCCGGCACGTTCTCGCCCGTCGATCCCACGAACACGACTGGATTTCATGGCGCCGGGGTGGTGCTGGACTCCGCAACGGGTTACGAGAGCGACGGATACTACACGCTCCTGGTCACGATCCACGTGGACTCTGCCACGTTCAACATCCGCCACCACTTTACCGTCGTACCCGCGACCAGCGTATCCACGTCGGACCTCTCCCTCCTGGCTCGCGCCACTCAGGTAGACCAAGCGACGGCACTGATCCACGAGGCCAGCGATGACACCGCGGACCGGATCGAGGCGCTGGACTTCACCACCGATGCAGACCTGGCCGCCCTGGCGAAGGCCTCACAGGTGGACCAGGCGACCGCGCTGATCCTGGGTGCCAGTGCCGACGCCGGCGACGATGCGGACAGTCTTCTGGCGATGACGGTGCTGGAGGGCGGAGTCAGGGTCTTCAGCGCCTCGGCCCTGCAAAACACTCCGCCAGCGACGGTGGACAGCGTGACGGTCTCGGCGGAAGTGACTACAGGCGGCTTTACGCAGGCCGCCCTGGCGCAGTTGGTTTCGGCCACGGTAGGCGAGGCGACCCTTGCCACAAAGTCCGTCTCCTGGTGGGCACGCGCCAACACCTACGGCCAGGTGCACTACGTGTACACGGTGACCAACGAGGATATCGGCGCGCCGGTAGCCGGGGCCAAGGTTATCGTCACGGCGGATGCGATCGGCGACCAGCCGATCACCGGCGGCGGGTCGGATGCGTTCGGGGAGGTCGATTTCTACCTCGACCCGGGATCCTATTACGTCTGGATCACACATCCGGCGTACGTTTTCTCCAATCCCATCACACTGAATGTGCCGGAGGAATAATGCCGCAATACGGAGGCGCCACAGGCAGGCCAATCGCAACTCCCGCCAGCGGGGGCTGGACGGAAGCCGATCTCGCTGCGGTACAGAACGCCATCCTGGCGCTGGCGGAAGGCAAGCGGACCACGATGGCGCAGATCGGCGGGCGGATGATTCAGTATCAACAGGCCCAACTCGCCGACCTGAGGGCGCTGCGCGCGGAGATCATGAAGGAGCTGGAGGACGCGGGGGGAACCCCGCGATACACGCTGACGACCAATCTGAGCAAGGGGCTGTGACATGAGAAACGTGATGCTGCTGGTTCTGGCTCTGCTCGTCGCCTCGGCGGGAGCGGTGGAAATCAAGGCGTGGCCCACGGGCCAGGTCCTCGGACCCAGTCAGGAGATGCTCTACCAGGTGGAGGTGTCGGACGGGACCCAGACCGTGGTGCCGGACGCGACGCCCACCTTCACCTGGTACAGCAACAACGTGGCCGACACCAGCGCGGAGATCGAGGTCTCCCTGCTCAAGCCGGGGTTGTACGGAGTGCAACTCGTAACGCCGGCGACGGGCGAGGCGGGCATGGTCTGGCACCTGGTGGGCGAGGCGGTCGTCAGCGAGGTGACGAGAACGCGCCCGCTGGACGGCGGGATTCTGGAAAGGCTGAAATCAAGATGAAGCTGAGCAAGGCCCTCAGGCAGGCCGCGGGCATGCCGCACCGGGCGGTACGCAACCTGCTCGTGCGCGTGGCCATGCCCGAAATCAAGGCCGCCTTCTATGAGGGCGCGTCGCAGGGGCGCCGCATGGCCAGCCTGCGCACGGCGGCCAGCGGTCCCAATACGGCCGTGTACGAGGGCCTGCAGATCCTGCGCAGTCGCACCCGCGACCTGGTGCGCAACAATCCCTGGGCGGAGAACGCCGAGGACAGTTTCGTCGGCAACCTGGTCGGGACCGGCATCAAGCCCCGCTGGATCATGCCGGACAACCCGGAACTGAAGGAGATCATCCAGCAGCGGTTCAAGCGCTGGACCGACCAGGCGGACGCCAACGGAGTGTGCGACTACTACGGCATGCAGGCGCTGGTCGCTCGCACCTACTTCAACAGCGGCGAGAGCCTGGCGCGCAAGCGGTACCGGCGGCCGCGGGACGGCATGGCGGTCCCCTACCAGCTGCAACTGCTCGAACCCGACCACCTGGACAGCGGAATCCGCCCGGAGCGTTGGGGCGGCAATCGCGTGTTGATGGGTATCGAGTTTGACGCGGTGGGAAGGCGCGTCGCCTACCACCTGTCCCGCGAGCACCCCGGCGATGTGAGCATCATGAGCGCTCGGGGCGGCATGGGCACGGTGCGGGTCCCCGCGCGCGAGATGCTGCACGTCTTCAGCGTGAAGCGGCAGGGACAGATTCGCGGGCTGCCCAAGCTGGCCAGCATCATCGTGAGACTGCACATGCTGGACAGCTACGAGGACAGTACCGCCGAGCGCAACCGCATGGCAGCCATGTTTATGGGGTTCATCAAGCGCATCACCGGCGGGCCGATGCCGGGGAAATCCGTGGGGACCGACGCCAAGGGCAAGCCGGTTCTGGACCTGGAGGCGGGGACGCTGATGGAGCTGGGCGAGGACGAGGACATTGTCTTCGCCAACCCGCCGGGCACGGAAGGCTCATTCGACGCCTGGGTGAGCCATGAGCTGCGGGCCTGCGCGGCGGGGGTGGGCCTGACCTACGAGCAGCTGACCGGTGACATGCGCCAGTCCAACTACACCAAGAGCCGCGTGGCGCTGCTGGAGTTCCGCCGGCGCTGCGAGATGCTGCAGTTCCACATGCTGGTCTTCCAGTTCTGCCGTCCGGTAATCGAGGACTGGATGGACGCGGCGGTCTTCAGCGGGGCGCTGCCCATCGACCCGGTCGAGTACCTGCTGAACCGCGAGTACTACACCAACGTGCAGCACTGCCCGCAGGGCTGGGACTGGGTGGATCCGCTCAAGGACGGCCAGGCCGAAATCCTCCTGCTCAACAACAAGATCAAGTCCCGCGCGGAGATCATCGCGGGCCGCGGCGAGGACATCGAGGAAGTGGACCGCCAGATCGCCGAGGACGAGGAGCGGGCCGCACGGCTGGGCATCGGGGAGCGGCAGGAGACCGTGAGCGTGCCGGATCCCGGCGAGAAGGATGACGAAGACGAGGACGAGCGTGAAAAGGAGGCCGCGTGATGCCGGGCGTTGATCCCCAGAAGGCGGAGATGCTGACGCGGCTGCTGGGCAGCCCGCTGCTGCTGGCCCGCGAGTACATCAAGCCCGTGATGGCCATGCTGGTGCAGTCCGAACCCCAGGCCGCACTCCCCCAGCCAGCCGGCGCGGAGAGGCCCTATCCGGTCGTGGACGGCCTGGCGCTGATCAACGTCTCGGGCGTCCTGGTCTTCCGTCCCAGCGTGTGGTTTCGGGGGTACTACACCCAGTACTACCAGGACATCGGGGACGCCTTCGAGCAGGCGATGCAGGATCCGGAGGTCGAGGCGGTCTTCATGAACTACGACAGCCCGGGCGGGATGATCCACGGCTGCTTCGACACCGCCGACCGTATCTACGCCGCGCGCGGCCGCAAGCCGATCATCGCCATGGTCAACGAGATCGCCTACTCGGCGGCCTACGCCCTGGCCAGCGCCGCGGACGAGATCGTCATCGCGCAGACCGGCGGGGCGGGCAGCATCGGCGTCATCCAGGAGCACGTGGACCAATCCGGACTGGATGAGATGTTCGGGCTGAAGTACACGACCATCGCGGTCCCCGAGCACAAGGACGACGGCAATCCGCACCGTCCGCTGGACGACAAGGCGGCCAAGGCGATCCGCTCGCGGGTGGTGCAGCTGTACGAGATGTTCGTCGCGCTGGTGGCGCGCAACCGCAACCTGGATGCGGAGGCGGTCCGGGGGACCCAGGGAGAAACCCTGATCGGGATCCGGGCCGTGGAAGCGGGCCTGGTGGACCGAGTGGGCGAAGTCAACGCCCTCGTTGCCGAGTTGGTCGGCGGGAGGGGTGGCGATAGATCTTCAATCTCAAGTCTGGCGAAAGGAGAACAGACCATGACCGTTCCAAAGGAACAGCAGCCTACGGCTCAGGGCGGACAGCCGCCGCAGCCTCAGGCACCCACGGGCGCTTCGCCGCCCCAAGCGCCGGCGTCGACCGGGCAGCAACCGCCGCCCGAGCCGTCTCCGGCTCCGCAGACCCCGCCGCAGGGCGGGCAGCCATCGCAACCGCAGGTCCCGCCGGAGGGCGCCCCGCCTCCGCAGTACAGCCGGGAGACGCAGATCGCCGCCCTGCTGACCGCGGCCGGGATGCCGGACCGCATCGCGGGGTACCTGATCGCGGGGACCTCGCTGGAGCAGGTGCAGAGGGACATCACGGCGGCTCGGGCCAACGGGCAGGTGCAGACGGAGATCCAGAACCAGGTCGATCCGACCCAGGCTCCGCAGATGCACCAGCGCCCGGACGAGCATCCCCTGGTGAAGGCCGCTCAGGAGCACAACCGGGAGTACCGCGGCCGTGTGTGGGGAGGTGCATAGACCATGCCGACCCTTACCAAGAACAAGGTCGTCGGGGACGTGATCAAGTATCACGACCCCGTCTACAGCGTGGACACCGTTACGATCCTGGCCGGTGACGGTTCCGCTCGCGCTTTGAAGTCCGGCCAGGTGCTCGGGAAGATCACCGACAGCGGCAAGTACGTGGCTGTCGATCCCACGGTGAACCCGCAGGACGGCAGCGAGTCGGCTGCCGGAGTCCTGATGCTGGACACCACCGCCCCCGACGGCGAGGACGTGCAGGCCTCCATGGTCGCCCGTCACGCCATTGTCAGCGACAAGGGGCTGGTGTGGCCGGACGGGGCGACCGACGAGCAGAAGGCGGCGGCCATCGCAGAGCTGGCCGCGCTGGGCATCATTACCCGGGAAGGAGCGTAAGCCATGCCCCCGATTGTCGATCCCTTCGTTGCCAACGGCTTCACGATGACGACCCTCACCAGGGCGATCTCGACGTTGCCGATTCTCTACGGACGGCTCGCGCAGCCGTTCATCGTGAACGGGCAGGCTTACCAGCTCTTCCCGTTCGAACCGATCAGCACCCGTACGGTGACTATCGACCTGTACGACGGCAAGCTGTCGCTCTTGCCGTTACGCCCGCTGGGCAGCCCGGGAACCCTGGGCGAGGACGGTGAGCGGCAGATGATCAGTTTCACCGTGCCCTTCATCCCTCACGACAACGTCGTCTTGCCGCATGAGGTGCAGGACGTGCGCGCCCTGGGCTCCAACGGACTGGAGACCATCACGGCGCTCATGGACCGCAAACTGCAGACCATGCGCAACAAGCACGACATCACCCATGAGTTCCTGCGGGCCGGCGCGCTCAACGGGAAGATCATGAACCCCAACGGATCGGTTCTCTACAACCTGTACACCCAGTTCGGCGTCGAGGAGAAGGTCATCAGCTTCGACCTGGACAAGTCCAACACCGAGGTTCTGGCCAAGTGCATGGAGCTGAAGACCTGGACCGAGGAGAACATGGGTGGAGACCAGTTCGCCGGCATCGTCGTACTGGTGGACAACGTCTTCATGAAGATGTTGATCACCCATGCCAAGGTCAAGGACGAGTACCAGCGCTGGCGTCAGGGCGAGTTCCCGGGCCGGGACTACCGCAACCGGTTCGAGTACGGCGGCCTGATCTTCGAGCAGTACACCGGCAAGGCGACGGACAACACCGGCACGGTGCACAAGTTCATCGCCAAAGGCGAGGGGCGCTCCTTCCCGGTGGGGTCCGCGGACACCTTCCGGGAGTACGCCGCCCCCGGCGACTTCAACGAGACGGTCAACACCCTGGGCGAGCGGGTGTACGCCAAGGTCATCGAGATGGAAGGTGGGCGCGGCTACAAGCTGCACACCCAGTCCAGCTACCTGGCGCTCAACTGCCGTCCCAAGGTGACCGTGCGCCTGAAGGCGAAGGCGGCGTAGCCCGAGGTGGTCAATTTCGCCAGACACGACGCGGTAATCCTCGACATCTTCGGCCGGGCGGGGAGTTATACCCCGCCCGGCGAAGATGCTCTGGTCTGCCGGGCCGTCGTGGACCGCAACGTTCAGCTCTACCCGGGAGACGACTTCAGCTCCGTGGTGAGCGAGAAGCGCACCGTGCTGAGCCTGCGCGTTCCCGAGGTCGGCACTCCGGTGAGGGGGGCCGTCGTCGCGCTGGCGGAGACCGAAGAGGAGCCCGCGGAGAGTTTCACGGTCGAGCGGCTGCTCACCGATGACGGGCTGGTCGCCACGGTAGTCGTGAAATGAGCGATTCCCTCATCAAGCGAATCCTGGCAGCGGTGGCCACCCGGCTGGAGGACACGGGC
>CAZYOC010000093.1:0-15586 GCA_964648415.1 uncultured bacterium
ATTCCCGCCTTCGCGGGAATGAGAGTGGGTTTGATTCTGCGACAGTCTGGAAGGCTGGAATGAGATTGGTTCCTATTGTGCACAGTCTGATTAGTGTTTCACGGGAACCCTGCCCACAGAAAATCGTACCATATTGGAGCACTGCCTAACCGGCAGGCCGGGCCTGCCATGTTGTTCGGAAAGCACGTTTTTGCCGGTTAGCAGACGGATCACCTGCTGCTGACGCCCGGCTTGGTGAGCCCCGGGGGATGATGCACAGCGAGTATTGCATGGGAGCAACTTGCTGTTTATGCTGGACTCCTGCTTCTGCGGGAATGACACCGGAGCGATTGCATCAGGCGGAGAATAGCTGGCGGGATGTTGACATATCCCTGGCACGGTTCTTGTCGCTTACTGGAGGTCGTTCCAAGGATTGATACCCGACAGCAAGCTGTCGGGCCAGGCAGCCGATACATTGCGTGACAACGCTCGTACAGGCCCGGAACCAGAACGAATACCATTCCTGAACGGGAAATGGTTTTGATCGGATTCTTTTTTCACCTTTTTCACTTTCTTTACTTTTTTCACTTGGACAACACCGCGAGAGAGCAGTTGAAAGCACCACCAAAAGTCAAAACGGAGCACACACATACATGGATTTGAACAAGCTGACACAAAAATCGCAGGAAGCCTTCCAGGACGCGAAGGATCTGGCGTTGCGGCACGGTAACCCGGAAATCGATGTCGAGCACATGCTGGCCGCGTTACTCGAGCAATCGTCGGGCATCGCGCCGCGCATCATGCAGAAGATGGATGTCCCGTTGGACTCCCTCAAGGAGGCTTTGGATCGTGAGATCGGCAAGCTGCCCAGGCAGCACGGCGGCGCGGTGGAAGAGGGCAAGGTGTATGTCACCCAGCGCCTCTCCAGGATGCTGCTGGCCGCGCAGGATGAAGCCGACCAGTTGAAAGACGATTACGTCTCTGTCGAGCACATGCTGCTGGCCATGACCGAGGAGAAGAAGGGTACGCCGGTCGCGAAGATCCTCGGCCAATTCAACATCACACGGGACCGTCTCCTGCAGGCCCTCACCGAAGTGCGCGGGTCGCAGCGGGTTAAGTCCGACAACCCGGAGGCGACGTACGAAGCGCTGGAACGGTACGGCATCGACCTCGTGGAAGCCGCGAAGAAGGGTAAGCTGGACCCGGTGATCGGACGCGACAGCGAGATCCGGCGGGTGATCCGTATCCTCAGCCGCAAGACCAAGAACAACCCCGTGCTGATCGGCGAGCCGGGCGTGGGCAAGACCGCCATCGTGGAGGGACTGGCCCACCGGATCGTGCGCGGCGACGTGCCCGAAGGATTAAAAGACAAGATTGTCTTCAATTTGGATATGGGCGCGCTGGTCGCCGGCGCGAAGTTTCGGGGCGAGTTCGAGGAACGCCTGAAAGCGGTGCTGGCGGAAGTCAAGCAGTCCGAAGGCCGCATCCTGCTGTTCATCGACGAGATGCACACCATCGTGGGCGCGGGCAAAGCCGAGGGCAGCATGGACGCCGGCAACATGCTCAAGCCCATGCTGGCGCGGGGCGAGCTGCACTGCATCGGCGCGACCACCCTCGACGAGTACCGCAAGCACATCGAAAAGGACGCCGCGCTGGAACGCCGGTTCCAGACAGTGCTCGTGCAGCAGCCGACCGTAGAAGACACGATATCCATCCTGCGCGGGCTGCGGGAGCGGTTCGAGGTGCATCACGGAGTCAAGATTCAGGACAACGCCCTGGTCGCCGCCGCCACGCTGTCGCACCGGTACATCAGCGACCGGTTCCTGCCCGACAAGGCGATTGACCTGGTGGACGAAGCCTGCGCCATGATCCGCACCGAGATCGACTCCATGCCGGCCGAACTCGACGAGATCACCCGCCGCGTCATGCAGCTCGAAATCGAGGAGGCCGCCCTCAAGCAGGAGAAGGATCCCGCCAGCAAAGAACGCCTCAATGATCTGCGCAAGGAACTGGCCGACGCGAAGGAAAAAGCCGACGCCATGCGGGCGCAATGGGAGGCCGAAAAGGAGCAGATCGAACGGGTGAGTAAACTGCGCGAGGAGATCGAAATCCTCCGGATGCAGATCGACAAAGCCGAGCGTGATTACGACCTGAACCTGGCGGCGGAATTGAAGCATGGCCGTCTGCCCGCCGCGCAGAAAGCGCTGGCGCAGATGGAGGAGAAGGTCGCCAGTCGTGAGGATGGCCACCGGCTGCTGCGCGAAGAAGTCACCGACGAGGAAATCGCTGAGATCATCAGTCGCTGGACCGGCATTCCGGTGACCCGGTTAATGGAGGGCGAACGTGAAAAGCTGCTCAAGCTGGACGAAGTCCTGCACCAGCGTGTGATCGGGCAGGACGAGGCGGTGCAGTTCGTCTCCGACGCTGTAATCCGTGCGCGCGCCGGGATCAAGGACCCGCGCCGCCCCATCGGCAGCTTCCTGTTCCTTGGCCCCACCGGCGTGGGTAAGACCGAGCTGGCGAAGACGCTCGCCGAGGCGCTGTTCGACACCGAAGACAACATGGTTCGCATCGACATGAGCGAATACATGGAACGCCATGCCGTAGCGCGGATGATCGGCGCGCCGCCGGGGTATGTCGGGTTCGACGAAGGCGGACAACTCACCGAAGCGATCCGCAGGAAACCTTATTCCGTGGTCTTGTTCGACGAGATCGAAAAAGCGCACCCGGATGTCTTTAATATCCTGCTGCAGATTCTCGACGATGGCCGCATTACCGACAGCCATGGCCGCACGGTCAACTTCAAGAACACTGTGCTGATCCTGACCAGTAATATCGGCTCGACGCTGCTGCTGGAAGGGATTACCCGGGACGGCGAGATCCGGGAGGACGTCCGCAAGCAGATCATGGCCGAGCTGCGGCGGAACTTCCGGCCCGAATTCCTGAACCGTCTGGATGATACGGTGTTGTTCAAACCCCTCAGGCTGGAAGAGATCGAGCAGATTGTGGACCTGCTGATGGAGGACCTGCGGCAACGTTTGGCCGACCGGCGCATCGAACTGGAGCTGACCGAGCCGGCCCGGAAATTTGTAGCGCAGGAGGGCTTCGACCCGGTGTTTGGCGCCCGGCCGCTGAAGCGTTTCCTCCAGCATGAGCTGGAAACACGCATCGGCCGCGCCCTGATTGCCGGTGATGTGTTGCCCGGCGCGGCGGTGACCGTGGACCTGGCGGATGGGAGCCTGGTCGTTTCCCACGCCAACCCGCCCGAGCAAATCGGTACACCGGACCAGGAGGAAAGCGGCAGTTAGCCCGAATGATTCACCATAACCACCTTACAAGGGTTGTTTGTCGGGAATCCTATATGCTTAATAACTTGATACTTGTATGTTTGTCGTTGAAACCCGGGAGTAATCTCACGGGCCACACGACCATTACGTTACGTCGAATTGGGAGATGTCTGGTTTCAAGCTATATGATTCAACTGGATTTACAACGACATTAGAGCTGGCTACGGAGTAGATCCCCGTCCCCGACAAAACCATTCGAGGGCAGGCTCTGCGCAGGGATGACATCCATCGAGTCTTACTATCGAGAGCTGCTATAGCCCGAATACTTCTCCAAACTGGCGCCTGACCTGAATCGGCGTTTGACAAGCGGGGAGTTGCCCGGGCCGGGGTTTTACAGTTTTGTCCGTGGTTGTACTTTTCTCGAACCGTGGCATCAACGAGATGTTGTGATGAAAGCGTTTTGGAAACAGGTGGGCGTGTCGCTTTTTCACCAGCATGAATCGCATCCTGACGGGGTGGCGACGTTGCAGGTGAAAGGGTTGACCGTTCGCTACGGCAACATAGACGCGCTGGACGGGCTCAGTTTCACGTTGCATCGAGGAGAGCGGCTGGCGGTGGTCGGTCCCAACGGCGCCGGCAAGAGCACCCTGTTCAAAACGCTGGCCGGTTTGATTTCACCCTCGAAAGGCGTGGTGCAGGTCTTCGGCCACGATCCCGGGGCGCACATTTGTGTTGGTTATGTTCCTCAACGCAGCCAGGTGGACTGGAGTTTTCCGGTCAGTGTCCGCGATGTGGTTATGATGGGCCGCACGGGCAAGATCGGGTTTCTGAAGCGCCCGGGACGTGAGGATCGCAACGCTGTGGAGGTTGCCCTCGAGCGGGTCGGCATGCTGGAGCTCGCCGGCCGCCCTATCGCCAACCTGTCCGGTGGTCAGCAGCAACGGGTGTTCATCGCACGATGTCTCGCGCAGGAAGCCGAACTCCTGCTCATGGATGAGCCCCTGGCCGGACTGGACGCGCAGAGCAGCGACAAAATTCTGGCGTTGTTGAAGGAACTGGACGCCGACGGGGTTACATCCCTCGTCTCCCTCCACGACCTCAAAATCGCCGCAGAACACTTCGACAAGGTGATGCTGCTGAACCGAAAGGCCTACGGGGTCGGGACACCGGAGGAGGTGTTGTACCGGGACAACCTGCTGGCGGCGTACGGGGCTCACCTGCACCTCAGTGAAAACGAAGGCGACCTGCTCGCGTTCCCGGACAGCTGCTGCACCGGCGGGGGGGAGCCATGAGCTGGTTGCTTGATCCTCTCCAGTATGCATTCATGCTGCGCGGCCTGGCGGCGGCGATGATGGTGGGCGTGGTGTGCGCCGTTGTGGGCAGCTATGTCGTGCTTCGTGGCATGGCGTTTTATGGCGGCGCATTGGCCCATGCCGTTTTGCCGGGCGTCGCAGTCGGCTACCTGCTGGGCCAGGGCGACCGTCGCTGGTTGTTCTGGTGGGGAGTCATCGCCGCCATCCTCAGCGCGGCCGGAATCGGCCTGATCCGGCATTACGCCCGCTTAAAAGAAGACACCGCCATCGGAATTATCTTCGCCGGGATGTTCGCCCTGGGCATTGCGATCATCTCCACCGTACGCAACTACACCACCGACCTGACGCATTTCCTCTTCGGCGACATCCTGGGCGTCACCACCGCCGATCTCTGGCTGACCGGTATCTTCAGCGTGGGTATCCTGCTGGTTGTGCTGGTATTCTACAAGGAGTTCCTTGTCATCTCCTTCGATCCGGTGCTGGCGGTAACATTGCGGCTGCCGGTCAAGGCGCTGGATTTCCTGCTGCTGGGGTTGGTGGCTCTTACTATTGTCGTGTCCCTGCAAACTGTTGGCATTACCCTGATGGTGGCGATGCTGGTGGCCCCGGCCGCCACGGCCTACCTGGTCACCAGCGGCTTGTCCGGAATGATGCTGCTGGCTTCCCTGCTCGCCGCACTGGAGGGGGTGGTCGGGCTGTACATCTCGTACTATGCCGGTATCGCCTCCGGCCCGGCGATTGTCCTCACGGGGATCGGCGTGTTTCTGCTGGTCTGGGCGGGACGGCAAATCTTCACTTCGCGATCTGCTTGATTGCGTCACGCACCGTGTCTGCGTACCACCACCAGCGTAATGTCATCGCTCTGCTCCACTCCGCTTGAAAAGGCGTACACAGAGCGAACGATGCGGTCGATCAATTCCCCGGGTGCAAGCTCACGGTTTTTCTGCACAATCGTCAGCAGACGGTCTTCCTCATACATCAAGCCCTTGCTGTTTTCCGCTTCCGTCACCCCGTCGGAAAACAGCACCAGGACACTGCCTTCGGGAAAGTCAACCGTTTCTGTAGACCGTTCCATGTCCGCCATCATCCCCAGGGGCAGGCCTGTCGCATTCAGCCAGCGCACGTCACCCTCTCTGGAAAGCAGCAACATGGGATTGTGCCCCGCGCTGGTAAAGCGGAGTTGGTTGCCGGATAATTCTCCCAGAAACAGCGTGATGAAACTGGAATCCGGCATGGTCTGCTGCAGGTATCGATCAATATGGGGCAGGTGATCAATGGGGTCGCGACCTCGCTCCATAACGTAGCGGATCAGGTTGGCGCAGGCGGACATCCAGAGTGCGGCGCCGGGGCCTTTGCCGCTGACGTCGCCCAGTACGATCCCATAACCGTTTTGCGTGGTGAAACCGTCATACATGTCTCCGCCCATGCTCCGTGCGGGTTTGTTGAATCCGGCGATACTCCAGGGCGCGGGGGCATCGAATGTATCGGGAAGCAGGCTCTGTTGAAACGCTTTGGCGATTTGCATTTCCGAGTCCATGCGGCGCTTTTCCAGCGCCATCCGGTGCATGTCATTCTTGTAGAGCGCGAGAGCGGCGATCACGGCGAACCCTTCGAGCAGCTCCTGGTCTTCAAGAGTGAAACGCCCCCCGCTGGTTCGGTTCAACACCTGCACTGTCCCCAGGATCTTGTCATTCACTCGCAGCGGCACACACAGATAGCCCCGTGTCTTGAAGCTGGTTTTCTGATCCACACCCTGGTAATACCGTTCATCCGTCGCGATGTTTTCAATGTTGGCGGTACGACCCTCGACCGCTACCCAGCCGGAGACACCCACGCCAAGCGGAAAAGCAATCCGTTGGATGGTCTTCTTGTCGAGGTTGGTCGCAGCCGCCATCTCCAGCAACTTGCGCTTTGGGTTGACCAGGAAAAGCGAGGCCGCCTCCGCTCCCAGGAGTCGCTGGGACTCCTTCAAGATGCTCGTGATGATGTGTTCGGAGTTCGTCTCGTACAACACGCTTCGAGTCGCCTCGATGATCGCCCTGGTGCTGGACACCATGTTGCCTCCATCACATTATTCCGCCGTAACGCCACTTCAGATCAAGTTGCCTCGTTGACCTTGAAACCCGACAGTGAACTGTCGGGCCAAACAGTCCACACGCCGTAAACACACACAAAACCCTCTCGATCTGAAGTGGCTGTAGAAAGATCGGGGTTAGTCATACCAAATGCTACATGGAATCGTTTATTTCTTCCGATCCGGGAACCCCGCGAGCTGGAGGCGGGTTACAGCTTCACCTATGGTTCGCAACGTCCGGCTACAGGGAACTGCCGGCGAATACTCCTCTATTCACACGGCGGGAACCTCTTGTTCAGAGACGGGTATATACCGTACACTTTGTGGTTTAAGGGAGAACCAATTTCTTCAGGTCATCCGGGAGGGTTGCAGGGTGAAGAGCTTGCGCATGCGTAGCGTTCTGATTGGGATTCTGAGCCTGCTGCTGCTGGGAGTGGCGGCGGCTGAAGAAGATCCGAAACGGGTTGAGCTGTTTGAGGCCGCGGCTTCCGACGACGCCGAGACCATCCAGCAGCTGGTCAACGAAGGTGTCAGCATCATTCGACGGCAGGACGGGATAAACGACACTCCGTTACACACCGCCGCACGCAATAATGCGGTTCACGCCGCACGTGTCCTCCTGGAGAACGGCGCCAAGGTGGACGCTGAAGAGGGCATCGTCGGCAACCATCCCATCCACATCGCCGCCTGGGGCGGCTCGCCGGAGTTTATCGACCTGCTGATTGGACATGGCGCGGACCCCAAAGCCACCAACAGCGTCGGCTCCCAACCCATCCACATGGCCACCAACCCCGCCAATTGCCGGCATTTGATCGAGATCGGCGCGGACGTCAACGCGGTTGATGAGCTCGGTTACGCCCCGCTGCACTATTTCGCCGCCGACAACAGGGCCGAGGTGGTGGAAATCCTGCTGGACAACGGGGCCGACATCCATGCCGTGACCAACTATGGCGCCACCGCGCTACACCTGGCCGCCGGGTATGGTGCGCTGGAAACCTCCCGCATCCTGCTCGAGCACGGCGCGGATGTCAATGTGCAGGACAACGAAGGCGAAACTCCCCTGCGCAAAGCCAAGGACGATGAGACCCGCGATCTGTCCGCCATGCGCGACCTGCTGATGGAATACGGCGCGGACATCAACATCAAGACATTCTTTGACGCCTGCGAGACCAACGACGCCGACCTGGCGAAACACTTCATCAAACGCGGCGCAGACCTTACGGAAATGAACTTCCAGGGCTTCACGCCGTTGCATCTCTGTGCGCGCACGGGATCGGAGGATGTGGCCAAACTGCTCCTTGACGCCGGGGTGGATGTCAACATCGCCGGCGGCTACCAGGGCGAGACGCCGTTGCATGACGCCGCCCGTACCGGGTCGCTGAAGATGGCCAAGCTGTTGATCAAGCAAGGCGCGGTGGTCGATTCCAGCAGCGAAAAGGACGAGACGCCGCTGCACGCCGCAGCGTATCACAACAGTGTCAACGTCGCCAAGTATCTGCTGAAAAAGGGCGCCCGTATCAACGCCCTCAACAACGCCGCCGAAACCCCGCTGATGATCGCCGTCAAGGACCGAAACATGGAGATGGTCCGGTTGCTGGTGAAAGAAGGGGCGGATGTAAACAAGGCCGACCGGAATGAGTTCACTCCGCTGCACCAGGCGGTCATGGAGAACAACCTGGAGCTGGCGGAATACCTGGTGAAGCATGGCGCGGATGTGAATGCCGTGAACAAGTTCGAGGCGCCCCCGCTGCTGTACGCCACCGAGCCGACCTCACAGGAACTGGCGACTCTGCTGCTGGACAACGGCGCGGATGTCAACGTCCGGGACAAATACGGCCGCAGCGTTGTTTCCCTCGCACTGGATAACGACAGCTACGAGATGGCCGACTTCTTCATCGAGCACGGTGCGGATGTCAGTCTGGGAAATAAGGACGGCCAGACCGCATTGCATGTCGCCATCGTGAATGGGGACATGGAAATAGTGACGTACCTGCTGGAGCACGGTGCGGATGTGACGATGGGCGACAAGGAAGGCGACACGCCGTTGCATCTGGCGGCCAAGACCGGCAACCTGGAGGCGCTGGAAATGCTGGTGGAACGGGGTGCTCGTGTGGATGTCGCCGACCATCGCCGGGAACGACCCATTCACTACGCCGCCTGGGAGAACAAGCCGGAAGTCATACACTGGCTGGTGAAGCAGGGCGCCAAGCTGGAAGTATATAACTCCAACCACGCCAGCCCGTTGCATTATGCCGCCTGGACCGACGCCCGGCCGGCTGCTGAGGCGCTGCTGGAGGAGGGTCACGGGATCGACGTGGTGGACGGCTATGACGCCACTGCGCTGCACCTGGCCTGCTGGCGCAACTCGGCCAATGTGGTCAAGCTATTAATTGAGCGCGGCGCGGAGATCAACAGGATCGACAAGATGGGCAACACGCCGCTGATGGTGCTGATGCAATCCCCCGTCCCCCGCGCCCAGAGCGCGGATCTGATGGAATTCATGAAAACCAACGGCGCGATCGAGGTCGAGAAACCGGAACAGGGCAACCAGGATAAGCAAGGCGCCGAGCAGGAGAAGGTGGAAGAGAAGGAGCAGGAAGAATAGTGTTCCTGAGAGAATGATACGGGTATTATAGGATTTATCAAGAGTATTGTCCCAACCCGCATATTTTGCGAAACAGGAGGAGTGTTTCTCGCGCCACGAACGGTTTTACACCGGGCGGCGATACCACGATTGTTTGGACGGTTGTGATAGAGTCTGCTGTGTGAGAATGACGTTATGAGGCGTTTCCTTTGAGCCTGAGCATGCGTTCCTGCCTGTACTGCAAAGAAAACTGCTACCGCGCCAACTCCGCCTTGAGGAACTGTCCCGTGTAGCTCTTCTTCGCCTTCACGATCTTTTCCGGCGGTCCCGTGGCGAGCAGCGCCCCGCCCTTGTCGCCGCCTTCCGGGCCGAGATCCACGATCCAGTCCGCCGTTTTGATCACGTCCAGGTTGTGCTCGATCACGATGACCGTGTTGCCCTTCTCCACCAGTTGATGCAGCACCTTCAGCAGCATGCGGATGTCCTGGAAATGCAGGCCGGTGGTGGGTTCGTCGAGGATGTACACCGTGCGCCCGGTGCCGACCTTGGACAGTTCCGAGGAGAGCTTCACCCGTTGCGCTTCGCCGCCGGACAGGGTGGTCGCCTGCTGGCCCAGCTTGATGTAGCCCAGGCCCACGTCGTTGAGAACCTTCAACTTGCGCGCCAGCGGCGGGTGGTTCTCGAAGAATTCCACGCCCTCCTCCACCGTCATCTCCAGTACGTCGGAGATGGACCGCCCACGGTACTTCACTTCCAGCGTCTCACGGTTGTACCGTTTGCCCTTGCAGGTTTCGCAGGTGACATAGACATCCGGCAGGAAGTGCATCTCGATCTTGATGATGCCCGCGCCCTGGCAGGCCTCGCACCGGCCGCCCTTCACATTGAAGCTGAACCGGCCCGGCTTGTAGCCCCGCGCTTTGGCGTCGGGAAGGTGCGCGAACAGGTCGCGGATCAGGGTGAACAGCCCGGTGTAGGTAGCGGGATTGGAACGGGGCGTCCGTCCGATGGGCGACTGGTCGATATCCACCACCTTGTCGATATAATGCAGGCCTTTGATGTCCCTGTACCGCAGCGGCACATCGCGGGAGCGGTTGATCTCCCTCGCCAGCGCCGGGTACAGCGTCTCGTTGACGAGAGTGCTTTTGCCGGAGCCGGACACGCCGGTGACTACGGTGAACAGCCCCAGCGGGAAGGTCACGTCGATCTCTTTGAGGTTGTGGCCGGTTGCGCCCTTGATGGTGATGGCGCGTTTGCCCTTGCCGCGCCGCTTGTCAGGAACCTGGATCACTTCCTGGTCCGAGAGGAACTTGCCTGTGATGCTCTTCGGGTTGTCGCGGATCTCATCGGGTGGCCCCGCTGCAACGACCTCGCCGCCGTGCCGTCCCGCGCCCGGCCCCAGGTCCACCACGTAGTCCGCGCGCTCGATCGTTTCCCGGTCATGCTCGACCACGATCACCGTGTTACCCAGATCCCGCAGCCGTTCCAGCGTGGTAATCAGGCGGGCGTTGTCACGCTGGTGCAGGCCGATGGAGGGCTCGTCGAGGATGTACATCACCCCCACCAGTTGGCTGCCGATCTGTGTGGCCAGACGGATGCGCTGCGCTTCGCCGCCCGACAGGCTACCCGCGCTCCGGTCCAGGCTCAGGTAATCCAGCCCCACATTGACCAGAAACCCCAACCGCGCCTTCAGCTCTTTCAGCACCTGCGCCGCAATGGTGGCGTCACGCTCGGACAGCTCGAGGTACTCGAAGTAGTCGATCGCCGCACCGATGGCCAGCGAACTCACCTCGGCGATGTTTTTGTCGTGGACACGCACAGCGAGGGATTCGGGACGCAACCGCTGGCCGTTGCAGGTCGTGCAGGGCACCTTGCCCATGAAGCCCTCGATCCACTCCCGAATGCCCTGGGAGTTGGTCTGACGATAGCGCCGCTGCAGGTTGGGGATGATCCCTTCCCACTTGGCCCAGTGGTCCCATACGCCCTTGTACTTCTCGTCGTCGCGCTCGAACACGAAATGGATTTTTTCTTTCGCGCCCATGAGGGCGACGTTTTTCTGTTCTTCCGTCAGTTTGTGCCAGGGCGCGGTCAGCTTGAAGCCGTAGTGTTTCGCCACCTGCTCCAGCATGCGCATGTACCAGCCTTCACGCGCGGAGTTGAAGGTCTCGATGGCGCCGTTCTTGATGGATTTTTTCTCGTCGGGCACGATGCGCCGGGGATCGATTTCCAGCCGGAACCCGAGGCCGTCGCAGGTCGGACACGCGCCAAACGGGCTGTTGAACGAGAAGTTGCGCGGGGCCGGTTCTTCCAGCGAGATCCCGCAGTCGTGGCAGGCGAAGTGCTCGCTGTAAAGCGTTTCATCCCCATCGGCGGTCAGAATAGTGACCAGCCCATCGGCGTGGGCCAGGGCGGTCTCGATGCTGTCGGTCAGCCGGCCGCGAATCCCCTCCTTGATCACCAGCCGGTCCACCACGATGTCGATATCGTGCTTCTTCTGTTTGTCCAGTTTCGGTGCGTCGGTGACGCCGATAATGTCGCCGTTGACCCGCACCCGTACGAACCCGTCGCGCTCAATATCCTTGAACAGCTTGCGGTACTCGCCCTTGCGTTGCCGCACCACCGGGGCCAGCACTTGCAGCTTGGTCGCGTCGGGCAGTTCCAGCACGGCGTCAACGATCTGCTGCACCGTCTGCCGGGTGATCCGTTTCCCGCAGCTCGGGCAATGCACCACGCCGATGCGTGCGAACAGCAGCCGCAGGTAGTCGTAGATCTCGGTGACCGTGGCGACCGTGGATCGCGGGTTGCGTTGTGTGGCCTTCTGCTCGATGGAGATGGCGGGGGAGAGGCCCTCGATGAAGTCCACATCGGGCTTTTCCATCAGGCCGAGGAACTGCCGGGCGTAGGCGGAGAGCGATTCGACATACCGGCGCTGGCCCTCGGCGTAGAGGGTGTCAAACGCCAGCGAGGACTTGCCGCTGCCCGACAGGCCGGTGACCACGCAGAGGCGATTGCGGGGCAGGATGACAGTGATGTCCTTCAGGTTGTGCTCGCGCGCTCCCTGGATTCGGATCTGGTCGGGTTCGTTGGGTGACATGAGCTTGCGGTCTCGTGCAAAGGCTGAAAAAATGATCAGTAGTTCGCGCTTAAGATACGCAACTTTCGGCTCATGTCAAACGAGCGAGGGGGGCGAGATGTTTCCGGCGGGAGGAGGGTCCAATCTCTAACCGGCGGTTAATCTTGCTCATTCTCCATATCGGTGGACTTCCCCAGTTTTTTATAGTAGTCGACGTTAAACAACCACGACAAGTAGTCTATCCGCCTCTTTTCACGCTGTTCAGCGATATGCTCTCTCACTTTCCTGATATACTCTTCGATCTTGCTGTCATACAGATCTTTGCCGCCTTCTGGAACGTACCAACCCTTGAGACTATTACACAAACTACATGCGATTACACGATTAGAGTCATCATCCGCTCCGCCATGCTTCTTTGGCAACAAATGGTCCTCAGTTGCTAGAGCGAATGTTTCGTAATCGGAAAGTAAATCGCGCCCGCAGTAGACACAACGATGGTGATCACGATGGAAAATCGCGGAGAAGAAAGACTTACCCATAACAACCTCCCCAGTTTCGTTGTAAATGCTTTACACTCGGTTTTGCTGTTTTTCTCAACTGCAATAGTTTTGCATTACCAACAACTTATGAAAATACTAATAGTGTTTTCCATATTTACACCAACAAATAACTTCTTTAATCGCATGCGTATCCCCAAAAATGCCAAATTTTAATTGACATTTAACCTATATTGTTATCTTATAGCAAGATACGTTTCTTCGATCTATAGTCATTCTCGAATCAAATCCGTCATCTTCCTTGGCAGAGAGGCAGCGGTCTAGAGTGTCGGTGTAGTCCCTGTGGGGAGACTGAGTCAAAGTATTTTCACCCCAGCAGGATGGAACAAATTGCTTCTGAGCGTATGACGGATTAATAATGGGAATGGCTATATGAGAAAAACAGCAAAACCGAGTATATATACTAAGGCTCGAAAGAAAAGTCCCGTGCTGTCATCCCCGCGCATATATGTATGTTTCGTCGAATTGGGATACGGTAGAAATGCTCGTTTAATCCATTACAACACAAAAGGATACACCACAGCCTATCAGGTTATATACCAGCTTCGTGAAATATCCGGGTTAAGCAGTTTTCCCATCCGTTTTTCTCCAGGTCCAAAAGAGCAGCGCCAGGCCCGGCAGCCAGCCGAGCAGGAAGATCTCCCAGCGGAAGCGGTCGGGTGCGCCGAGGCTCATCGCTTCAGGGTAATCAAGGATGAAGCTGAGGATGATGATCAGCCCGCAGAGGATCTCGCCTGCCCAGAACAGCGCACGGGGGCGGAGGGGACGGCCACGGTCCTCCTGCAAGACGATCAGTACACAAGCCGTGATCAGCGACAGGCTCACAAGCACCGGCGCAAGCACCGGTCCGATCCAGGGGACCGGCAACAGAAACAGCAGATCCCACTCCAGCAAAGTGGTGGGCCATCCTTCACCGGCGAAGAGGCCGACATAGTACACGATATCCCAGACACCAAACGCCAGCATCAGGTAGCCGAACCGTTCCAGACCATTCCGCCCCGCCAGGTAGCCCACCGCCACCAGCATCACGATAGTGCAGGCCTCACGAATCTGCTCGATCCAGAGAATGTCGCCCGGGATCGTTTTAATGGGGAATGCGAACCCTTCCGGGTAGAAATGCAGCCGCAGGTAGATCACCAGCGTCGCTTCGAACCACCCCATGCAGGCGGCGTACAACGTCACCCAGAACAGGCGGTTTTTACTGTAGCTTGTCATCAGTCCCTCCTGTCGGTCAGGTGCAAAATACACAACAACAACAGGTTAATCCAGCGGCGGTATCGAAACAGGCCGCCCCTCATGCAGCACTGTCCCCCACGCGGTAAGACCGGCGGCCTCGCTGGTCAGGATTTAACATCGTATATTCACGCCAAACGATGCTTGTGGGGCATTATGAGTTGCAGTTCATTAGAGCCGGAGAGCCGGAAATGGAGAAGATCCCGTCTGCGCTGGGGATGACGTACTGGGAAGCTATGATTAAGACTGCGCTGTAAAAGTCTTAGCGGGCAATTTCTGAATACCGCGTGTAGCGTCCAAACCCGGAGCCATCGATGCCTTTTTCCGCAAAAAACGTGTTTCTCGCGGCCCTGGCCGTGTTTCTGCTGCCGCCGCTGACAACCTCGGCGCAACCACCCACGATGCCGGGTGATACGCTGCTGGCGTTTGTGGACGTCGAAACCACCGGCCTGCTGCCCGGCCACCACGAGATGATCGACCTGGGGCTGATTCTGACCGACCGGCACGGCAACAAGTTGGGGCGGTTGTTTCATCGTGTTCATCCAGAGCATCCGGAGCGTCTTTCCCCCGGAGCGACGGCGGTCAACGGCTACAGTGTCGAACGCTGGGACACTCTCGGCGCCCTGACCAAAACCGAGCTGGTGGACCGCCTTTACGAGTTTCACCGCACCCACGGCCTCGATGACCGGTTGGTGCTGCTGGTCGCGTATAATTGCCAGTTCGATACCGCGTTCCTGGATCACCTGTTCCGTGATACAGGCCGGTCCTGGCGTGACCTGTACCATTATTTCGTGCTGGATCTGCCCTCAATGGCGTGGCAGACGGGCCTGCGTGGCCTGGGCGGCTCGGAGCTCAACGCCCGGCTGGGGATCGAAGATGAAACCCGCGATCCGCTCGCACACACCGGCATCACCGGCGCGGAGTTCAATGTGGCGTTTTACAAGGCGCTGCAACGGTTTTCGAGAGAATAGTGGCTCAGCCTCATGGGGTGTCATACCATTCAACGGCTTTGTAGCCCGACGGTTTGTATGAGCTCTCGCCGTCTGGTAGGTGCTCCCGCCGGTTTGCCCTGCGGGGACAAGTGCAGTTGCATAGCGCGAGTTCAGCGCCGCTGCTGCCTGTTTAACCGATGAAAGGGGGGTGGGTCAGCTCCTTTTCCGCAGGGCTCGGAGCCGGAGAGCCGACGCTTGAGCCGCGTGGACTCAATCTCCTATATTGGACGTTCACGTATGAGCGCAGTGCACACGCCGGGGTGGCGGAATTGGCAGACGCAGCGGACTCAAAATCCGCCGAGGTTCACCCCTCGTGAGGGTTCGAGTCCCTCCCCCGGCACCATTCCACGGGACATCGCAGTCCCGTTTGTTATTCTGTCGCTTACCGTCCTTCCCCCTGTAGCGAGGGTCTCGAACCGCTGGAATGGAAGGTAATGTGGTCGAAATAAGGAAAATATTCCGGTAGGTGGTTAGATCTGTATTCTGGTGCGGTTTTC
>CAZYOC010000094.1:0-15537 GCA_964648415.1 uncultured bacterium
GGATTCCAGCCTTCGCTGGAATGAGATCGGTTCCTATTGTGCAACAGTCCGTATAGCAATTCTCGAAAGAAATGTCCCCTGATGTCATTCCTGCGAAAGCAGGAATCCAGAAAATCGAAATACTGGAGAATGCAATATGGCCTAACCTGATAATCTCGTCAAAAATGTTTGCATGTTTTATTAATTCTTAATTCTTAATTCTTAATTCTTAATTACAGAAGAGTTCATCCTTGATATCCTGACCATCCTAATCATCCTGTTACGGATTCTTGAGAACACGTGGAGGAGCGGTGCCCGAAGAACGACTGTTGGAGCGAATCCATCACCTGGCGCATAACCCGGACCTGCGGAGCCGACGGGATACTCAGCTCGAGGTGCGTTCCATCATCAGCCACCTCCGCCGCCTGCTGAACACTCGCCAGGGCAGCGTGGAGATTGCGGATGACTACGGGATTCCCGACTTTACCGCCATGGCCGGCGACAACTACGCCGATGCGGTCGACGAGATGGAGCGCAGCATCAAACGCACCATCAACAAGTATGAGAAGCGCCTCCAGGATGTCAAAATCATCATTGACCAGGACAACAGCGATGTCTTCTCCATCCGTTTCAAACTGGAAGCATTCATGATTGGTGAAGATAAGATCCCGGTGATCTTCAATACGGTATTCCGGAGTGATGGAAAAATCAACATCAATAGTGAGTAGTGAAAAAAGTAAAGAAAGTGAAAAAAGTGAAAAAAGAATTAGTGAAAACAACTATAGTGCAACTTCTAACTCCTGATTTCCAATTCCTAATTTAATCTGTTATCCTTAATATCTTAAACATCCTATTCATCCTGTTAAAGATGCTTGAGAGTCCAAGCGGAGGAGTGAGTGTCCAAAAAATTCTACCTGGAACAGTTGGCCAACCTGCGGGACCTGGGGCATGAGTTCTCCAAGGTCCATCCCGCCATCGCGCCGATGCTCAGCGAGTCCTCCACCGACCCGGATGTGGAGCGGCTGCTGGAAGGCGTGGCGTTTCTCAACGGCCTCATTCAGGAGAAGCTGGACGACGAGTTTCCGGAGATCGTCCACGGCCTCATGGACGTCATCTTCCCACAGTACCTTCGCCCTATCCCCTGCCTGTCGCTGGTGGTGCTCGACCCGAAGCCGAACATGATGGAGACCATCACCGTCCCGGCGGGAACATCCATCAACTCGAAACCGGTCAACGATGACGTGTGCCCGTTTCGCACCTGTTTCGACACGGAAGTACATCCGCTTAAATTGAAGAACGCCTGGTCGGAGGACCTGGCGGTGCATGGCAGCCGGATCCATCTGGAATGCCGGCTCACCGGCCCAAGCCTGAGCCAGTGGGAACCGAACGCGCTCCGTTTCTACGCCGGCGAAGACTTCAGCCAGGGCGCGCAGCTCTTCTTCCTGCTGCGCAAGTATTTGAAGCGGATCGTGCTGAAGACGAAAGACGATGACGGCCGCGAAGTTTCCCTGCATCCCTCAAAACTGCGTTACGCGGGGTTCGATCTGGCGAACAGCCTGCTGCCTTTCCCCACGCAGACCTTCGGCGGTTTTCGTCTGTTACAGGAATATTTCGTGTTTCCCGAAAAATATCTCTTCTATGACCTGACCGGTTTCGAGGAGTGGACCGACCGGGGCGAGGGCAGCGAATTCGAGATCATCTTCGAGTTGGCGCAGCACAGGTTCTCGTTGCCGCGCATCAGCACACGTCAGTTCTTTTTCTTCGCCACCCCGGTGGTCAACCTGTTCAAGTACGAGTCCGACCCGATCACCCTGGACCATCGCCGTGAGATGCTGCAAATCCGGCCTTCGCAAACCGGACGCGACCATTTCCAGGTCTACAGCGTTGAGAAGGTGGTCGGCTACGAAGCGGGCAGTGTGAAACGCCATGATTATGTCCCGCTGGAAGGCTTCTCACGTGAGAAGGGCAAGCAGTCCGCCTACAGCCTGGTGCGACGACGGTCGCCCATTGACGATCTGCCGGAGACCTTCCTGACCCTTTCCTATGCCGACGACCTGGAAACTCCGGTGGACCAGACGCTGACGTTGACGTTGACCTGCACCAACGGCAGCCTGCCGGAACGTCTGCGCCAGGGCGACATCAGCCGGCAGACGGCTGACCTGTCGGAACTGGTGTCGCCGAACAATGTGATGACGCCGACTTCGGCGATTCATCCTCCTCTGGGCGAGCAAACGTTGTGGCGTTTCCTGTCGCATTTGTCGTTGAACTTCCTGGAGCTGGCAGACGTGGAGAACATGAAGGCGCTGCTCAGCTTGTATACCTACCCGGAGGGCCGCGACCGGACACGCATCGCCGCCAATCAGAAACGCATCGAGGGCATCCGGAGCATCCGGGTGACGCCTGTGGACCGGATGCTGCATGGCGCCATCCTGCGGGGCCGCAAGGTCGAGATGACCGCCAGTCTGGATAATTTCGCCAACATCGGCGACCTCTACCTGTTCACTTCGGTGATTGACCTGTTCCTGGGGACGTACAGCAACATGAACTCATTCGTGGTGTTTGAACTGTTGGAAACCGTATCGGGAGACCGCTATACATGGCCGGCGCGACTGGGCGACAAACTACTGAGCTGAGCCGACGGCTGCTGGGAAAAGGCTCGAAGCATACCTTTATCCAGGGAGTCCGTCTGCTCCGTCTCCTCTTGCGGCGAGCCTCCGGCAAACATCTGTCGCGAAACCAGTTGTATCAATTCATGCGTGTCCGGCCAGACCTGACACTGGGCTATCCGCGTGAGGACATCAAGGCCGTCGAAGCCGACCCGTTCAACGATGAACGATTCCTGCTGACGGTCACCTTCCTCGGGCTATACGGCTCCTCCTCCCCGTTGCCGACATTCTATACCGAGGATCTTCTCACCGAACAGTCCGACGGTGAATCGGTCGCACGTGATTTCATCGACATCGTCAACGCCTCACTGTATCCGCTGTTCTACCGGAGCTGGAGCAAGCACCGGCTGCTGTTCAACGTGGATGAAGAGGTGGACCCGTCCCTGATCGAGAAGCTGCATTGCCTGCTGGGGCTCGGCGATCAAAGCTTTCGATCCAAGGTGGACGATTCCTTCGGCCTGCTGCGGTACATTGGCTTGACCACACAGTCCACCCGTTCCGCGGAAGGGCTGCGCGCGCTGCTGGCGGACAACCTCGACGAGCCCAGCTTCGAGATCGAGCAGTGCATTGCCCGGATGGCGCAAATCCCTGTGGACCAACGGTGTTACGTGGGCGTGAGCGGCTGTACCCTGGGCGAGAACGCATACCTCGGCAGCGAAGTATCGGACCGCAACGGCAAGTTCCGGGTCCGCCTGGGGCCGCTGGATCCCGGACCGTTCCACCGTTTCCTGCCGGACCGTACGAAATTCGCGAAGATGAAGCAGTTGATCAATTTCTACCTGGATCAGCCGTTGGACTGGGATGTCGCCATCAGGGTGGATTCTCAGTTAGTGATGCCGGCGCGCCTGGGCAAAGCCGACTGGTCGCAGCTGGGCTGGGATACCTGGCTGTTCTCCTTCGGCGAGGACCCGGAGGTGACCGAAGTGACCTTGAAGCCGAATTAGGATGAACTGACCGATCGGATGGAATATGCCCCGGGCAGCTTGATGTGAGATTATCGGGAACTACATACATGCTGCAATGAACGAATCGCCTCTTTTCTTAGAATACGTTCTGGTCACTGCCCGGGGCAAATTGCACTTTCCACCGGTCGAAAAAACAGAAAACCATACAAACTGTGAGGACACAGGATGATCACCGTAAACACCCGTGAATTGCTGCTTCACCTGAACCCGTATTGCACCAACGCCCTGGAGAACGCCGCCGGGCTGTGTGTCTCCCGTACTCACTACGAGATCACGGTGGAGCACATACTGCTGAAGCTGACCGAAGACCTGCACTCCGACCTGCCGCAGATCTTCCAGCATTTCGAGATCGACACCGGCCGCCTGCAACGTGAGCTGGAGGCCGATCTTGACGGCAACCGCAGCGGCAATTCCGGCAAGCCGACCTTCTCCCCCATGCTGCTCGAACTGTTCCAGGACGCCTGGATGGTATCCTCCATCGACCTGGGCGACACCAGGATCCGGTCCGGCGCGATCCTGCTGGCCTACCTCGCGCGACCCACATATTACGGCTCCAGCGCGGACTACCTGAAGATGGTCAAGAAGATCAACCGGGAGACACTGATCAACACCTTCTCGACCATGATCAAGAATTCCAATGAGAACAAAACGATGGTCAAGAAGGCGGACATCTCCGGTGCGGTCGGCGGCGGCAAAGGCGAGGGAAAAGCAGGCGCGGCCGGCGGCTTCATCGACCGCTTCTGCTCCGATTTTACGCAGAAGGCGCGCGACGGCGGCATTGACCCCATCTTCGGCCGCGACAAGGAGATCCGGCAGATCCTGGACATCCTGGCGCGCCGGAGGAAGAACAACCCGATCTGCGTGGGCGAGCCGGGCGTGGGCAAATCCGCCGTGGTCGAGGGCCTGGCGCTGGAGATCGTGCAGGGCGAGGTGCCGGACTTCCTGAAAAACGTCCGCCTGCTGGGACTGGACATGGGCCTGCTGGAGGCCGGTGCGGGCATGAAAGGCGAGTTCGAGAACCGGCTGAAGGGTGTGATCAACGAGATCAAGGAGTCGGAAACCCCGATCATCCTGTTCATCGACGAAGCCCACACGTTGATCGGCGCGGGCGGCTCAGCAGGCACAAGCGACGCCGCCAACCTGCTTAAGCCGGCGCTGGCGCGAGGCGAGCTCCGAACAATCGCCGCCACCACCTGGAAAGAGTACAAGAAATACTTCGAGAAGGACCCGGCCCTGGAACGCCGTTTCCAACTGGTCAAGCTCGCCGAGCCGAGCGTGGACGATTCCATCCTGATCCTGCGCGGCATCAAGGCCAGCTACGAGAAAGCGCACAACATCATCGTGCGGGACGACGCCATCGAGGTGGCCGCCGAGTACGCCGACCGGTACATCACCGGCCGTTTCCTGCCGGACAAGGCCATCGACCTGCTGGACACCGCCTGCGCACGGGTGAAGCTGAACCTCGCCACCAAGCCCGCCGAGCTCGAGGACAAGGAACATAAAGTGCAGGCGCTGGAACGCGAAAAAGACGCGCTGGATCGTGACAAGACCAACGGCCAGGCCATTGACGACGAAAAGTACCAGGGCATCCTCGACCAGATCGAGAAGCTGAACGAGGAGGCCGCCGTCATCCGGGAACGCTGGCAGAAAGAAAAAGAAGCGGCCTGGAAGGTGGTGAAGCTGCGCGAGCAGATCCATGAGAAGAACAAGCTGGCGCTGGCAGCAAAGGAGTCGACAGATGATGGCGAGGTCGAGGAGGCCAAAGACGAGCCGGCCGCCGAGACCACCGAAGCCAAAGCCGACGATACCGCGCCGGAAAAGTCTCTCGAGGAGTTATTCAAGGATCTCGAGGACGCCGACAAGGAGCTGGCGGAGATCCAGGGCGAGGACGCCATGATCCAGATCGAGGTCACGCCGGACGTGGTCGGCAAGGTGGTCGCCGACTGGACCGGCATCCCCATGGGCAAGGTCAAGCGTGACGAAGCGGCGACGGTGGTCAACCTGGCCGACCGCTTGCAGGAACGGGTCAAGGGGCAGAACCCCGCGCTGGCCGCCATGGCCGAGGTGATCAAGTCCGCCAAGGCCGGCATCAAGAACCCGGACCAGCCGATTGGCGTGTTCCTTCTGGTAGGGCCGTCGGGCGTCGGCAAGACCGAAACCGGGCTGGCGCTGGCGGACCTGCTGTTCGGCAGCGAGAAGAACAGTGTCACCATCAACATGAGCGAGTTCCAGGAGAGCCACACCGTCAGCCGCCTGATCGGATCGCCTCCGGGCTACGTGGGCTACGGCGAGGGCGGCATGCTCAGCGAGGCCGTGCGCCAGAAACCGTACAGCGTGGTGCTCCTCGACGAAGCGGAGAAAGCTCACATTGACGTGATGAACCTGTTCTACCAGGTATTCGACAAGGGCATGCTGACCGACGGCGAGGGCAAGGAGATCAACTTCAAGAACACCATCATGATCCTGACCAGCAACCTTGCCAGTGATGTGATCTCGGAGATGACATCGGACGATGACGAGAAGCCGGACGTTGACACGGTTACTTCCGCAATCCGCCCCATGCTGTCCAAGCACTTCAAGCCCGCCTTGCTGGCGCGAATGACGGTCATCCCTTACTTCAACCTCGACAAGGATGCGATGAAGCTGATCGTCGAGCTGAAGATGAAGAAGGTCGTGCGGACGTTGCAGGAAAACAACAAGATGACGCTGACTTACTCGGACGAGGTGATCGACGCTATCGCGGCGCGCTGCACCGAGGTGGAGACCGGCGCACGCAACATCGAGTACATCCTCAACGGTAACGTGCTGCCGCAACTGTCGCAGCAGATCCTGACCCACATGACCACCGGCGACATGCCCGGCGCAGTGGAGCTGAGTGTGGCGGAGGATGGGAGCTTTGAGTTCGAGTTCAGTGAGTAGGCGAGAGCTGAAGTAGTAACATAGAAAAGAGAAGACACCAAGGCCATCAATCGTAAAGCTAGACGCTAGTTATTGGTCGATTCGGTCTTACTAAAAAACCGTGACACTGCTTGAATTTGAATCCACTATTGCAAGGACAGGGGTCGTTTCTACCAACCTGAGGAACACTTTCTACTGAAGCGATATCCCCATAAACCATGGGTGTGCGGCCAAAATCAATATGGAGATTTGATGGGGTCATATAGCATAGAACTGGATGCATACGTCCAAACGTAAACGAAAAGTCGCCGTATCCAATAATATCCATGCCTATCAACATCTGTCCCTCACCAGCCATCTCATCACAAACTGTCGCTCTAAGTAATGGAAATACAAGATTGTTTGGCAAGGCGACAGCAACGTAGCAAACAATAGCATCTTTCGTACCGCCAGCTGTGTGAACCTGTTCACGTCCTTCTTCATTTAGACCAAGCTGTTCAAACAGAGAAGGTGTGATAACGGTACTGGTTGCACCAGTATCCCAGATCGCCCGTACTTTCTGAAACGAAAAATCCGAATCCTCGGGGGATTCGGATAGTGATGCTGGGGACAACCATGCGTCAGTAATGATCTCACGTACTGGGTTTGGGTAACGCTCAGTAAATCCTTTAAACTGATGTGGTAAATTCATTATCCTCTCCGCAAAATATGAGATGGCTATGAGGTAAAACTTACCCTTGTGTGAAATGTCTGTGTGTAGCTATCCTTGCCAGGTTTCACCAACTGTATCATGTAACTTCCAGGCTGGTGATGTTTTCGTGCATAACGCAACGCTTCCAATTCTGAATCGAAAACACCTTCTACCGCCTCACCCTTCAGAACAATAAACTGGCCGTTGTACTTTGCAACCAATTCTTCTTGATGAGCGATATAGTATTGAAGCTCACGCCGTAGTGATGTACTCATACTTTCCTCCTTTCGTTATGGAAAATACGCTTGCAATTTTTCGATACGCAATACGTTTGCTCCATTTTTCACAACTCTTAGCATTGCGGTCCAATAAGCTACTTCTATTACACGATGCAAGTCAGGCATCGGTTCCACGTCCATCTTCAACCTAAGCGCTTTCCGCCATCTCCTCGCCCTTGTCCATCTTGACCACCATCGGCGGGGCGTTTCCTTCCTTGTCCTCGCCGAAGTAGAGCGTCTGGTGCGGGAAGGGGATCTCGATGTTTTCACGGTCGAAGCGAGTCTTGATCCGGCGACGGTAGGCGCGGGCGACGTTCCACTGCGCCAGCGGTTCCGTCTTCAGCCGGGTCTTGAACACCAGCGCGGAGTCGCCGAACGCGTCGATCCCGAATACCTCCGGCTCGTCGATGATCTTCGGCCCCCATTCCGGGTCTTCGCAGAGGGCGTCGGCCTCTTCCCGCATGATGCGCATGACGTCCTCGTGGTCCTCACGGTACGCCACGCCGATCTCGATCAGCGCCATGGAGAAGGTCTTGGTCATGTTTGAGACCGTGGTGATTTCACCGTGTGGGATGACATGCACCACACCGCCGAAGTCCCTCAGCACCAGCACACGCATGGTAATGTTCTCCACCAGGCCGATCTTTCCGCCGGCGTCGACCACATCACCGACGCGAACCTGGCCCTCAAGCAGGAAGAAGAACCCGTTGAGCGCGTCCTTCACGACCGATTGTGCGCCGAAGCCGATGGCCACGCCGGCGATCCCGGCGGCGGCGACCAGCGGTCCGAGGTTGACGCCAATCTCGCCCAGCACCAGGGTGATGGCCAGAACCCCAACTCCAATGCTGATCATGTTGTTGAGTACACCGGAAACCGTCTCCACCCGTTGCGCCGCGCCCTTATCGCCGTGGCGCTTAGTGATCTGCAAGGTAATGCGACGAGTGGCGGCGCGAAGAGCCCACCAGGTAATCCATGATCCCAAAACAATCAGCAAAATGATCAACAGATTTGGCGCGATGCTCTTCAGATAGTCATCCGCCTTGTCAACAGGAATGCTTCTCCAATCCATACAATAACCTCCCCAAAGGTTGTAAAATGCCCTGACAATCCGCCCTAATGTAATCCATGAGTCGGGGACTTTGTTCACTGTCGCGGGCATTTCTTTGTGACTGGAGACGCTTTTCATTCTCGAATTCCGGCATAGAAAAGGCTATATTTCATGGAATTGGGGATGACAGGGGGAGGAGTGGATAAACCTGCGCCAAAGGCAGAGCAACAGGAGTCGCAAGACACCATTCACGCGGATGAGGCGCGGGCCCGGATCCGGGACGCCATCGCGCAACTGAGCGAAACCGCGACGACGTTGCACGATGACTTGCTCGCTGTCTGGCGGGAGAAGCTGGCCGGCGACCTCAGAGGCTTACGCCAGTTGCTCAAGGGACTCCATGCCCGCCTGCAGACACGGGACGCGTCCGAGCTGGAGCCGGTTCGGCTGCGTGGCTGGCTCCGGGCTTTCGGCGACACCCTCCTCCCCTACTGTGACACGGTGCTGCTTCCGACGTCAAAAGACGATCTCCTCTACCAGCCCTGGCTGGACGGATTACAGACCACCCTCGAGGACTTACCGGAATTCGTCCCCGTACAGTTCGAGCCCGATGAGTGGCGTGAGAACGCTCCCCGGACGGCCTGGACCGCTTCCTGGAAATCGGTTCGCGGAGTTGTGTTCGCCCTGCGCAAGAAGGATAAACCCTTCATCCGCGACATTCCCCTCCGTGGCTGCCTGATCGCAACCACTGAAGCCCGGGTCGCTGCCTTACGCGGGGAAACACGGGTGAACCTGCTTGAGAAAGCTGCGGAGCACGTCGAGCTTTTACGTGACGCTTCCATCGAATTGAAGCAGGGCCTGAGGCTCGTGGATGAGAGCGACAGCGTGAACCCCGGCACGCCGTTGCTGGAAGCCATAGAGGCGTTTCAGGCGTTGCTCGACCGCATCCAGGAGGAATGGAATCAACTTCTGACTGTGCAAAGCGACCGTTTTGCCGCCCAATTGGACGCCATCGTCGAGGACGTCCGCACCTGGTGGCCGTATACGAATACCCGCATGTTGCCCGCGTACCGGTGGAACGACGCCTCCCGCGCCCGTGAGCTGGACAAGGTGCGCCAGAAATGGAACAGCCGGGCGTTGCAGCATGAACGCACCCTGCAGGGCCGCCGAAAGGAATGGAAGAAAGACCTTGAACTGGTGCAGCTCGAATTGGGCGCCATGCTGGATGTGCAGCGCCACCTGCGTATCCTGACCCAGGCTCTCGAACAGGACGTGTTGCCCAAGCTGGATCTGCTCCAGGCGAAAACCGGCAAAGTGGCGGCAGGCCTGGGCTTTGATGAAGACTCGAACAAGCCGCTGGACAAGCAGGCCATCGGCACAGCCACACGTTTGCTGACTCTGGACATTCGTCGTAAACACATGCCGGATCTGACCCAGGCGTTGGTCCACGCCGAAATTGACACGCTGCCTTCTACCTTCGCCACAGACCTTGGCGCGCTGATCGACAAGCTGCCGGCCAAACAGGTCATCTTCGCAGAGAAGGAAGACGCGAAGAGTGTTCGCGGTGAAATGGAAGAAGTCGAGCTGCGTGAAATCATCCGTCGCGAGTTTTACAATCCGCTCAGCCGTCGTCTGGCGACCGTGTCGGAAACCCTGCGTAACCGACAGGGCGGCATTCTGCAAAACATTTCCGACCTGGACCATTTGCTGGAAGTCAACGTGACCGCGGGCCTGGATCTGCTTTCCGGCGAATCCCTCAGCGCCAGCGCGTTGACCGGAGCAGCGCTCGAGGAGGAAGACCGGCCGGAGGCGGACGAAGAGACGCAGCGTGAAGCATCCCGTGTGATCCGGGCGGGCTACGACCGTCTGCTCGCACGGCTCGAGGACATTCGCTCCAGCCTGGACAGTCTGGCCGGGGATTGCCGCAGTGAATTGCAGGACGCCGCCACTCGGTTCGAAACCCAGCTCGAGAGCCTCTCCGCCAGCGAGGAAATCCTGGAGCTGCGCCTGCGTTACGCCGCCAGCGTGGCGAAAGAACGGATGCGGGAGCTGCGGCGGCAATCAGCGCACAGGATCATCGCCGGGGTAAAGTGGAGTGTTACCGGCGCCCCGCGGCTGCTGGGCTGGTTGCGGCGGCGCTACTGGGGTTTGAAGGAGCTGACCGGGCTGACCCAGGTTTCACGGGAAGCCGGCACTCGCCTGTCCGCCTTTCTCCGTGAAACCGACAGAGCCATCAACACACTGCCCTTCGTCTACCGGCAACTTTTCCGTATCACTCCCCTCGCCGACGAGCGCTTTTTCACCGGGCGAGAGCGAGAGCTGGGCGCGCTGAGCGAACAGACCGCGCTCTGGCGTGACGGGCACCTCGCCTCCACCGCCCTGGTGGGCGAGTTGGGCAGCGGCCGTACTTCGCTGCTCTTCATTGCACAGCGCAGCATCCTGGCGAAACAACCCTACGTGGAGGTGCAGCTTCCCCGTCACTCCTTGGATGAAGCGGAACTTGCCGGTTTGCTGCGTGAAACGTTCAAGCTGCCGAAGAAAGCGAAACAGCTTGACGATATCGAAGAGGCCCTGCTGGAGAAGGATCGGCCGCGAACCGTCTGCATCGTCGAGAACCTGCATCATCTCTACCTGCGCACCATCAACGGGTTCGATCTGCTGGAGCGCTTCATGCTGCTGGTCAGCCGTACCGGTGAAACCGTACTGTGGATCCTGACCTGTAATCTCTACGGCTGGTCGTACCTGGACAAGGCGATGACCATCTCGAAATTTGTCCAGCGTACAGTCGAGCTGGGGTGTCTGACAGAGGAAGAGCTGCGTGAGCTGATCCGGAAACGTCACCAGGCCAGCGGGTTTCGCTCCATCTATGAAGCCCCCGAGTCGCTGAAGAAATCTCGAAAATTCCGTCGCTTGCGTACCGACGAGGAACGGCAGCAAGCGATTCAGGCAGCCTTTTTCGACCGTTTGCACGATCTATCCACCGGCAACATTGCGGCGGCCATGCTGTTTTACCTGCGCTCGATCACGGTGGATGATGAGGGTGTGCTGCACATCGCGCGGCTTTCACTGGACGAGACCTTCCTGGCGGGCATGGATGCGGATGAGTTGTTCACCCTGTCCGCATTAATTCAACACGGCGCGCTGGATGAGGAACAACACGCCCGGGTATTCCGGCAAAACACCGCCCAGAGCCGGGTGATCCTGTCCCGTCTCACCGGACGGGGCATTCTTGTTGTGGACGGGGCCGGGTTCCGCATACATCCCTTCCTGTACCGCCTGGCCACCCGTGAACTCAAAGCAAACAACCTGTTGAGTTGACCATGAAGCGTCTTATCTACATAGCCGTTGTCGCCTGCTTGATCCCGGTCTTGCTGCCTGGCGTGGCATTGTTTGCCCAGGACGATCCCACTCAGATCGACGACGTGGAAACGGTTGCACAGCCGAAGAAGAAAGCCTCCTCAGAGAAAGCTGTCGGCGAAGCGATCAAGAGCGATAGTGCCGTCGCAACAACCGACACCAGTAAGCTGCCATTGGGCTTGACAGGCGACAAGGCGGCGGAAAAAGCGCCCAAGGGATCGAAGACGCCGGTGCTGAAATCCCTGGAACAGGCCCAACCCGACGTTTCCTGGTCGGTTTCGGCCGCCAAGATCTTCTGGGCCGTGATCGTACTCATCATCGGTTACCTGCTGATCCGCTGGGTGACACGGGTTTTGGAGGCCGTCGCGGAACGGCGTCCCCGGGCGCGCCTGACCATCAAGGCCCTGGCGCCGGTAATCCGTATTTTCGGGTGGACCGGGATCCTGCTGTTCATCATCGCCCGGGTGTTCGCACCGCCCATGCAGACGCTGATCGCGTTCACCGCCTCCGCAGGCATCGCCATCGGGTTCGCCGCTCAGGACATCCTGAAGAACATCTTCGGCGGTATCATGATCCTGTTCGACCGGCCGTTCCAGGTAGGCGACAAGATCCAGGTGGGCGATCATTACGGCGAGGTGGTGCATATCGGGTTGCGCACGGTCCGCATTGTCACGCCCGACGATTCGCTGGTGTCCATCCCCAATGGAGAGGTGGCCAACCAGGCGGTGTCGAACAGCAACTCCGGCGAGGCCAACTGCCAGGTGGCGGCGGAATTCTACCTCCCGGCCAGCATTGATATTGCCCAGATCCGGACGCTCGCCAGACGTACCGCGCTCATCTCCCGCTACACCCACCTGAACAAACCCATCGCCGTGGTGATGAAAAACGAGATTCACCAGGGCCGCAGCATGTTGAAGGTCCGATTAAAAGCCTATGTGTTGGATATCCGCTACGAATTCGCGTTTCAAAGCGACATGACACAAATCCTGCTGGAAGAGCTGCTGCGTCGAAACCTGGTGACACGTGAAGAACTGGATATGGTTGTCTGACATGCCGTGTAGTTAAATCCTTACCAGCTCGCCACCTCTGGCATAATGCCCGGTAATGGCGTACTTTGAAGCTTGGTTCATTTGTCGATCCCATTCCCTCCATCCATGCACGGGAGGCTGTGATGTTCTTGCGCAATGTGTGTTTTGTTCTTCTCGCCCTTTTCTTCGCCATCCCCGTTTTCGCCCAGGACAGCCTGGTGTTCACGGAGACCGATACCTACCGCCTCCACTGGACCGGGGCGTATGATGTCGCGCTGGTGGACTATGAAGACGTGGACGGGTACATCTTTCTTGCCTGTGACAATCCCGGCCTGATGGTGCTGCTCTATGACACCTGGAAACCGCCGTACCTGGCCGAGTTCGATTTCGAAGCCCGGGACGACGCCTGGGTCGAGGTGGAAGCGCGGGCGACACAGGAAGGCGAGGCCCTCCTGTTCGCACTGGTCGAGGGCAACGGTTTATACACCTTTGAATTCGACGGCGAAACGCTGACACAAACAGCGCTGTTTGAAGAGGTCACAGCCGGTGTGGACATGCACCTTGCCGGGGATTACCTCTATATCGCAGAACCGGACACCGGCGTGACGGTGGTGGATGTGTCCGATCCGGAAAACGCCGCGCTGGTAGCCACCTGGGATGTGCTGCCGGAGGATCACCCGGTGTACGCTGTGTCAACGCACGGAGACGTTGCGGCGGTCTTGCATGAGAGCACCTCTTCCATGAAGCTGTCCACGCTGAACATCAGCGACCCGGCCGCGCCGACTCTGCTGGGCACGGGAACCATCCCCTTCGCCAGTGGGGACAATATGGGCGCGGTCGCCATGGACGCCAACACCGTGATGATCGGCTTCGACAACCGCCTGGCGACCTTCAGCTACACCAACGCCGATGCGCCGACCATGGCGGACCAGATCGCGCTGAACAACACCAGCGAGATTGCAGATATCGCCTTTTTCAATGGCTACGGGTATGTTGCGGCGGGCTACGGCGGGCTGAGAGTGATCAACGCCACCGACCCCGATGAAATCAACCAGGCCTCCGTATTCGATCCACCCAGTTCCGCTGACGCTGTCTGTCTTGATGTCCAGCATCCCTATGTCTTCATGGCCGATGAATACGATGGGTTCTACAATGTTTATGTCGCCAACCCCGGCCGCCCATCTGGATTCGCTCGCAGCCGTCCCACCGGTGAGGCGGTGGATATTCTCCGTGACGAGGATCTGGCATTCATCCTGGACAAGACTGCCGGTCTGCGATTGTTTGACGTAGAAGAAATCGACGCTGTTGTCGACGTCAGCTTCCAGTCCATTCCCGACCTGGCTGACATGCAATTTCGCACTGACAGCCTGCTGTGGATTCTAAACGAGGGCGCGAACGGGTTGCGTACGATCGAGTATAGCGACCCGGAATTTCCTGTGCAGGAAACCGTTTCTCCGCTTGACGGCGGCCGCTGCATGGCCTTCTACAGCTTTTTCTCCTACTACGGTACGTCGGATGCCCACTTGATGGTGCTCGACATGGTCGATCCCGATACCGTCACCCAGGCGACCGACGAGGTGCTGGACAACATCCCGGGCGTGATGCAGCAATTCCACGGCCTTCTCTACATGACACTTTCCGACGGCAACCGTGGCGCGGGCGAACTCCAGATCTGGGACATCGAAGAATCCTACTACCCCTTTGAAATCCAGAGCATCCAGTCCACGTACGGGTATTTCTCCGATTTTGATGTCATCGGATCCACCCTGATGCTTGCGGAGGACCGCCCCAATGAAGATGGCTGGGCGCTCCTGTCCGCCGATATGAACAATCCCCTCGAACCGGTCATGCTCGATACGCTCCTCATCAGCGGGATGGGTATTCCCGAGAAGATGTCGCGGATGGATAACCTGCTGTTCGTCGCAGCCGGACCGGCCGGAGTACAGGCCATTGACGTGTCCGATCCGAACGAGTTGCGCCCCGCCGGTCATGCGGAGGTGCGTGACTACGCTTACGCAGCGGCGGTGGTCGACGGCGAAATGATCGTCGCCGACCGGGACTACCTGACCACGTTCACTTATGATGTAACGAACGGTCTGGTTGAAGAAACCGGCGCCGATTCGCCACAACGTTTCCAGATTGACTCTGCCTGGCCCAACCCGTTCAACCCGTCGGTGCAGATCGGCTACAGCCTGCCGGAAGCCGCGGGTATCACAATTACCGTGCACGACCTGCTGGGGCGGCTGGTCCATGAACAGGCCTTTGGAACCCTGCAAGCCGGTTCGCACAGCTTCACCTGGCGGGCCGAAGCGATGCCGTCGGGACCGTATTTCATCACCCTGACCACCAGCGCCGGCCACAAGGCGATGCAGCGGGTAGTATTACTGAAATAGACAGAGCAGACCTTTCTCTGTTTCATAGCATAGTGCGAGCGTCCCGTCCTTATGCACACACGGGGCGCTCGTGCTGTGTTTATACAGGCTGTTGCACAATAGGAACCGATCTCATTCCAGCGAAGGCTGGAATCCAGACAAGGTGCAAGAATACAAGATGTTAGCAATTCTGAACCGAAATGGTGTTTAACAGGGTGTTTTCATAGTTAACATATTGTAGTATATAAACATGACTGG
>CAZYOC010000095.1:0-15234 GCA_964648415.1 uncultured bacterium
ATAAACAAGTACTTAAGAATCTTAGTATGTTCGATTCTTTGCAAGAACCACTCTAAACCTGCATTCAAGATCGTTGTGCCTGCGACGATTCTGCCCTTGTTTATCAACCACTTACGTCGGCAAGTGCGAAAGTTGGGGTAACACAGCCGAAACAGCAGGCGGGATGCCCGGTCGGGGGATCTTCACTGTCAGAGGGATACCGGCGGAACTCAACAAAGCGCCCTGCACGTACTGTGCAGGGCGCTGGATGCTTCAATCATGCTTCCCGTTGGTCAAAGCGGGAAGAGTGTGGGACTTACCTCACCAGCATGACCTTCCGGAGCTGGTTCATCTTGCCCGGCGAAACGGCCCGGACGAAGTACAGTCCGCTCGACAGGTTCTTCGCGTCGAACACGAACTGCTGGTATCCCGCCTGGAAGGCGCCGTTGGCGAGTGTTTGCACCTGGCGTCCCAGCACGTTGTACACCGCCACCTTCAGATCGGCCGCTTCGGGCAGCCCCACCATGATGGTCGTGGTCGGGTTGAACGGGTTGGGGTAGATCGCCGCGATGGAGTACTCGGTCGGCAGTCCGGAGAACGGGTTCTCGTCGGCCAGCGTCTGCGGCTCCACGTAGAACACGAAGGCCGAATCGCACATCACCGTGTCGCCGCTCGAAATCGCGTAGATGCTCCAGTCGCACTGGATGTAGTCGAACCACCAGAAGTGCTGTTCCGCGGTGTCGTTGAACGCAAAGTAGAGCGAGTTTTCCAGCAGGCTGTCCACGGTTACCGAGAACTCAACCGGGTTGCCGTTGTGGTCGTCACCGGATACCGTCAGCTCGCCAAGGTAATGCACGAATTCTTCCGGATCGGGATCCATGGACTCTTCCCAGGAGAAGAAGACCGTGTCGGCCGCTTCCAGGGTGAGCGTGTCGCCGTCACCCGGTGTCAGCAGCGTGAAGGGGCTGGGCGGATCCGGGAAGTCGGTGAAGAAGGTGAAGGTCTCGTTGGACCACACGCCGCCCGTATTGGTGTCCATCGCATGGACGTTCCACCAGTACCGGCTGTCGTCGTCCAGCGTGTCGATGTCTACCTCGGTTTCCTCGGTGACGAACTCCATGGGATCGGTAAAGCTCGAATCGCCGGCGATGTACACGTGATAGATCACGGAATCGCCGAAGTCATGCTCGACCGCCTCTTCCCACTCGAAGGTGTACGGCTGTTCGTCGAGCACCGCGCTGTCGGCCGGGGTGGTCAGGCTGAAGGGTTCGGGGTTCTGAGCGACGTGGACGGTGAAAGACCAGCCGTCTTCTCCCGCATCGGACCAGAGTTCAAACCCGAACTGGTCCCAGCAGTGGACGCGCCAGTAAACGGTTTCATCATCGAAGTCCGGCCTCAGACCGTTAATCCGGTAGGAGTTGGCCTGCGTGACCCAGCTCCAGGTATCCTCTTCCGGGAAGTCCGGATCCAGGGACCACTCGACCTCGTAGAAGACCTCGTCCGGGTCGGGGTCGGGGTCTTCCGCCACTTCCCAATGCAGCCGGATGGAGTCGCCGGTGGTGACATGAGCTTCGTTGGCCGGAGCGGTCAGGGCGAAGCTGTCGGGCGATTCCGGGATGTAGGTGTCAAAGGTGAACACCTCAGTGGAGTACGTACCGTTGGTATTGTTGTCCCGTGCGCGGACCTTCCAGTAGTAGGTCCGGTCATCGTACAGGTCGCTGATGTCCAGCGTGGTGTCCGGCGCTTCCACAATCACCGTCTCCAGATTCTGCCCGAAGTTGACGTCGGTGGCGTAGTACACCATGTAGGAATGCACTTCGTCGTCCGGGTCGATTTCCTCGGCGGTATGCCACACCAGGGTGGTGTCGCCGGTCCAGCAGGTGACGCCGTCTTCCGGTGCGACCAGGCTGAAGGGTTCGGGCGGATCGACGAAGTAGACCCGGAACTCCCAGCCCGCCTCGGGGGTGGCCCAGGTGGTCAGGTCGTAGGTGTCGGTCGCTTTGACCCGCCAGTAGATGGTGGTGTCCTGCGGCAACTCGTCCAGCTCACCATTCAGCAGCACCTCTTCGATGTCCTCGATCAGGTACGTCGTATCGGTGGTCTCGTAGCTGATGTAGTCCGTGAAATCACTCGCCGTGGACCACTGCAGCTCGAAGGTGAAGGCGTTGTTGGGGTCCGGATCGGTGGTTGCCGACCAGGTGACCGTTTGATCGCCGCCGAAGGTGGTATCGCCATCAACCGGCGACAGCAGCTCGAAGTCGTTGGGCGCTTCGGGGATGTAGACGTGGAACATGCCTTCCTGGTTGGACCAGGTACCGTCGGTGTTGTTATCGACCGCCCGCACCTTCCAGTAGTAGGTGTGGTCGTCGAGCAGGTCGGTCATGTCGTACTCGGTTCCATCGGTGACGAAGGTAGAGTCGAGGTTTTCCGAGTAGCCGTCGTCAGTGGCCCACCAGACCCGGTAGCCCTCGATCTGATCGTCGGGGTCGGGTTCGGTGGTGGCGTCCCACACCAGGGTGGTATCACCGGTGAAGCAGGTGTCCATGCCGCCTTCGGACAACGGGCCGACCAGGTCAAACGCAGCCGGCGGCTCGATGAAGTAGACACGGAACTGCCGGCCGGCCTCCGGGGTGGCCCAGGTGGTCAATCCCAGGTGATCGACCGCCTTGACACGCCAGTACAGGGTGGTGTCCTGCGGCAGCTCATCCAGTTCGCCCATGAACAGCGCCGGCAGGTCCTCGATGGTGTACGAGGTCGAGCTGGTCTGGTAGCTGTCGAACGAGGTGAAGCCGGATGTGGTCGACCACTGCACTTCGTAGACAAACCAACCGTTGGGATCGTTGTCGCTCGACGCCGTCCAGCTCACTGCCTGGTAGTCGACGAACGTGGTGTCGCCGTCATCCGGACTTGACAGGGAGAACGCGTTGGGCGCTTCCGGGATGTAGACGTGGAACGCGCCGTTGTTGGAGGACCAGGTCCCGTTGGTGTTGTCGTCCGTCGCCCGGACCTTCCAGTAGTACGTATGGTCGTCGAGCAGATCGGTCATGTCCAGGGTTGTACCGGCAGTGACTTCCGTCGAGTCCAGATTCTGGGTGAACACCGCGTTGGTGGCCCACCAGACCATGTAGCTGTTGACCTGATCGTCGGGATCGGGTTCGGTGGTGGCGTTCCAGGTCAGGGTGGTGTCGCCTGTCCAGCAGGTGTCGGTGGCCGACAACGGGCTGATCAGGGTGAAGGGATCCGGCGGCTCGATCACGTAGACATCGAACTGCCAGGTCTGGTTTGACCACGTGCCTTCGGTGTTGGTATCCTGGGCGCGGACCTTCCAGTGGTAAGTCTGGTCGTCCAACAGGTCCAGGATTTCGTAGGTTGTGGTTCCCGTAACTTCCGCCGAGTCCAGGTTCAGCGTGAATGCGCCGTTGGTGGCCCACCAGACCCAGTAGGACAATTCATCGCCCGGGTCGGGGTCGCTGGAGGCTTCCCAAGTCAGCACGGTGTCGTAGTCGGCTACGGTGGCCGGCTGTTCCGGGGTGAGCAGGTCGAACCCGGCGGGGTTCTCAGGGATATAGATCTCGAACATGCGGATTTCCGACGCCTGGCTGCGGTTGCCGAAGTTATCCTCAGCGACCACCGTCCACCAGTAATCGGTGTCATCGGTCCCATCCCAGTTGACCAGGGTGCAGTCCTGGGGCAGACCGGTCAGCCAGGGGGAGACCACGCCGTCCGCTACATCAGCCGAATCGAACTCCCCGGTTTCCAGGTAGACATCGTAGGTCAACGAGGTGGCCGGTTCCAGCGGACTGGCTTCATCCCACATCAGTTCGACCAGTTCCTGCTCCTCAACACCGTTGTGTACCGGCAGTTGCAGGCCGAACACCACTCCTGTGGTGGAGACGAGCACTTCGGTGATGTGGGTGTAGGGATCGTACCCGAAACGGCCGTTGCCCATCTCGTAGGAGACGATGGCGGTCCGCTCCAGCTCGTCGGCGTCTTTCCACAACAGGAATGTCATGGGGTTGTTGTCGGTGTATCCGAGCAGCCCGTTGGCGTCATCTGCGCCGATGGCGTTAACGCTGACGGGCCAGGTTTGACCGGCTTCGATGGCGACGGCTCCCACGCACAGGTCGCCGTCGAACACGCCGATCTCGTCACCCTCTACGAGGGTGACCTCGTCCCACACCGCATCGTCGATGATGATGGTGCTCCAGATCCCGGTGGGGTCCACTGGAGTGAAGTGGACCTGAGCCAGGGCAACCGGGACCATCACCATGAGGAGCAGTGCGACTAGACTGACTCTCTTCATCATGTCGTATCCTCGATGTGTGTTTGCGTGTGTTGCATCCTTGTTCATGGCTTCCCCTCCGGGTTATTTCACCAGGACGACTTTGCGCACATTGACCTTGCCTTCATACTGCACCTGCAGGAAGTAAACCCCGCTGGTCAGTTCACGGCCCGAGCGGGACGCGTCGAAGTGCAGATAGTGGTAGCCGGCCTCGTAATGCTGGAGGGAACGATAGACTTCCTGACCAAGGATGTTGAACACGGCCAGGTCCACCTTGCCCGCGTTGGGCAGGGCGATCTTAAGTTTCACCGCCGGGTTGAACGGGTTCGGGAAGCCCTCACTCAGTTCAAATTCCTTCGGTAGCGGGTTGTATCCAAGGCTGTAGGCGCCGTACGGTGACTCGTCGAAACGCAGCCACTCGCTGAGCATGCGGGTGCGAATCTGAGCGCCGCCCTCGTCGAGTACTTCCACCTTCACCAGGTGGCCGGGCGTGTAACCGGACAGGTTCAGCTCGTCGAACCCGCGCCAGGTGGTCACCACCGACAACGGTTTGTCTTCCATGACGTAGCTCTTACCAACCAGCGTGTTGCCGTCATAGACCGCGATCTGGCTGGCTCCGGCTTCCAGGATGTCCTGATCCAGCTCCACCAGCAATGTCCAGGGATACCCGGTGCCGTCAGGCGCATCCGCCGTCCGGCGCTCCACCCACACTTCTTCCGGGTTGGCCAGGATCTGGGAATGGCCGCCGCCGCCGTATTCGAAGAACACGGTCGCGTCGGTCCAGGCTTCATACCCTTCGCCCGGCTCCAGGTTGCCCATGGTGTTGATGTTGTATGCGGGAATCCAGAAGCCCCCCTGGTCGTCGCGCACGATTTCCAGGTTCTCGGCGATGTCCGCCAAGCCGACAGTGACATCCAGCGCGAAGTCGAACGGGTAACCCATCCAGTTCCACTGGCTCTGCGTCAAGCCGTACTCTACGCCATCATAGTCCAGCGACATGCCGGCGTAGGCGAGCTGCTCCGCTTCCGTGCAGAAGACACGGTAGCCGTTGCTGTGGGAAACGTTGCCGATGTCATCGATCACGCCCGGAATGTAGGTATTGCCGTTGCCCTGCATCACTGTCTGCAGGCTGGTCAGGCCGCCGAACATGGCGTCGGTGGAACCGTCCACCGGGTCAACCGGGAAGCTGACCAGGTTCCAGTAGTTGGCCGCCAGGTCGATGGACTGGTTGACGTTTCGCATGGCGACCAGCACCACCTCGGTTCCGCCGCCGGTGACAAAGGTCTCGTCGCCGTCAATGAATCCAGCCAGGCCCCAGAAGGTCTGGTCGAACTGCGCGGAATAGATCTTGAACCAGAGGTCGTTGCCCTCGGTGTAGCCTATGTCGTCGCCATCGGTACCGTAAGCCTCGAAGGTGACCGGGAAGGGCGGATTGTTCTTGATGAACGCTCCGCCGACACAGGTCGAGCCGTCGAACAAGGCGACTTCGTCACCGATTTCAAGCGGCATGGCGTCGATGGTGGCCGCGTCGATCTGCACCGTGAACACGTTGTCGGTGGGCTCCACCGGGGTGAAGTGATCCAGCTCGGCGTTGACGTAGAAGCTCATGCCGGTGTCGTACCCGTTGGCGTTGGTGGTTAAGCCGCCGGTGTCCTCCGCCTGCACACGCCAGTAGACCCAACTGTTCTCGGTAAGCAGTTCGTCGAGTTCTCCAAGATCATCCAGTTCGCCGGAGCTCGATGCGGACCGGGCGGTTTCTGTCCGGTTTTTGCCGGCTTCCAACATGCCGACACCTTCATCGGGATCACCGCTGGGATCGTTGCCCGGCTGGCTCTCCACTTCGATGTCGGGATCAAACGTGTACCAGTTGCTGGTGATGCCGGAAACGACCGTTGACCCGGAGAAGTCGCTGTTGTAGGACCACTCCAGGTTGTAGACGATGTTGCCCATGTCGGCCGGGTTGTAATCGTCGGAGGGTTCCCACTCAAGCGTGGGGCCGTTGGTCCAGACCGTTTCACCATCGTCAGGAGTCGCCATGTCGAAGGGCAACGGAGCAAACTCGTAGTCGCTGACCGGACCCAGGCCGTACAGGTTCATGTCGTCGAAAGCCACACCGAAATAGTTGTTGACTGAACCATCAGTAGTATGAAGGAAGCCGATCTGTACAAAGGTGTACTCGTCTTCCGTGTAGTATTCACTGAGGGAGAAGTTGACCTGCTCCCAAGTTCCGTTGGATCCACTGAAGGCGGGATAGCCGGAGGAATTGATGCTGCCATAGGAGTAAGTTTCCGCCGGTTCGATCACATCCCATGTGTTGCCGTTGTCTGTGGTCACCATCACCGTGTAGCCATCCCAATTACCCTCGTAGTTGTACCAGTGCCAGTAATTGAACACGGCGTTGGTTCCGAGGACAGCCATGGGTTCGGAAAGCACCATCTCCCAATTATTGTTCTGGTAATTACCATCCGGATAGGTCGACCAGCAGAACTGCCCGTTGTAAGCGGCCTGCGGCCCTGCGGTCGGTGCTGCTTTCTGCCAGACATCCGGGTTCCAGGGACCATACGGATCAGCGAAGATGTCGTAGGTATCAGGCTCAAAGGTAAGTTCGTAGTCCGGCGTTCCGAAAACACCGGCGTTGTAGAATGCCTGGGTTTCGGACTCGTTGCCGGCTTCATCGACCGCCGTGACCCAGTAAATCGCCGCACCGGCGAAGTCTACGGGGATCTGGTCGGAATAGGTTTCGACGCCCGGGGCTACCGTGGCGAGCACTGCACCGTTCCGGTACACGTTGATTTCGGTCAGGTCGGTGAGGTTGCTGCCGTCGAAGTTGGTCGTCGGATCGGTCCAGGTCAGGATGACATCCGGATCGACATACTGCCCGACCACATCCGAGGGCGCCGCCGGCTCCATGCTGAACTGGGTTGTGTAGGTGGATGTGGCATTGGACGACACACCGTCGTTGACCGCTTCCGCGTAGTACCACACATCCTGGTTTTCGAACTCGCTGCCAACTTCCACGAAGTAGGGGTCGGCGGTCACCGGATCGGCGTTGGATTGGGTATATTCCGCGCCGTCGGTGGAATACCAGACGTTAAAGCCCTGGAACTCGTCGAGTTCGTCCAGTTCAGCCGCTCCGTTAGCCACCAACACGTCGTTGAGCAGGCCGGGCCGCAGGCGGGCGTTGGGAACCTTGTACCCGGCGTGAACGCCGTAGTAGGATTCTCCGCCGTTCAGTTCGCCATGCCGGGTGACTTCCGGCTGCTTCGGCGGCGTGGTGTGCTCCAGCAGGCCGCTGCCCAGCACCTGCTGCTGGCTGGGATCGAGCGCCGGGTGGAACACTGTGGTGCGAATCAGGGGGTCACCACCCCAGACCCAGTTGAAATGCCAGCTCTGACCGCCGTCCATCGTGTACGCGTTCTGATCCCAGTAGTTCTGGTTGTTGTCAAACAGCAGCGCGCTGGTTCCGGGACCGACATCGTAGTAGCAGATCCAGAAGCCGTCTTCCGGAACCGGGAGGCCGGGCTCGACCACGACCCACATGTCGTCAGCGCTGTTGCCGACCGGGTCGGACGTCCAGAGGACATTGTCGATATCCGGTTCGCCGTCGTTATCGCCCAGGAGCATCACGACCACATCGTCGTATGTTCCGTCCGGGGCGTTGCCGAAGACAGCGTCGTTGTCGAAGGCCAGTTCGGCGGTGAGGACGTAACCTTCGTCCGGCTGATAAAAGACACCGTAGATGTCCTGATCGCCGGGGTTGCCCATGTTCCACCAGTTGTTGATGAAGCCGGTATCGTACTGGTAGGTCTCCACCAAGCCGTGGTTGCCCGGTTCAAGCAGTGTGATGTCAAAACCGGTATCGTGCTTTTCGTCCACAGCGCCGATCCCCGGGGCGGTGGTGTTGTCCACGGCGACCAGGGAGAAGTCCTGTGTGATGGTGTAATCTGTCGGCCCGAACGCCAGTTCTTCCGCCGTCTGCGCCACGTAGCCGTCGCCCATGACACGCAGGCTGTAGGTGTCGGTGCGCGGCAGCATCCGGGTAAAGGCATACTCGCCGTTTTCATCCGTCAGGGTCGTTCGGCGCTCTTCCGGGTTATCATCGCCCCAGCCGAGAACGACCACATCCGCAATCGGCTGCTCGTTCTCATCGGTGATGGTCCCTTCCAGGCTGCCGTAAGGCGTCAGCTCCTTGTCCCGGGTGATGGTGAACTCGTCCTGGCCAAAGGTGGCGTTGAAGGTCTGGCCGGAGTAGTAGCCGTTGGCCTCGAAGGTCAGGTCAAAGGAACCGTTTCGGTCAAACAGCTTGTCGAAGAGGAAGTAGCCGTTCTCGTCGGTGGTAACTTCCCAGACCTGGTCAAGCGCGCCGTCATCCACGGTAACCGTGGCGCCATGCACCGGCTCGCCGTAAGCCGTATTGGTCACCGTACCCTCGATTGATCCGAGCGGATCCAGGTAGGTATCGGCGACATCAAGCTGCTCTTCACCCTGGGTGAAGTCCTGGTTGGTCAGCACCCCGGTTTCGTATTGCGGGTGTGTAAAGATCAGCTCGTAGGGACCGCCTGCCTGTCCGCAGGGGATAGTGTAGTGGCCATCATAATCCGAGACACCGGAAAACTCGTTGCCGTCGGCGTCTGTAGCAATCACATCCGCACTGGAAATGGGCTCCATGGTCTGACTGTTGTACACGAAGCCGTCAATCGCGCCCCAGTCGCCGACCGGGCCGGAGTACGTGAATTCGATCGACAGGCCGTCATATACCATCCAGTAGGGGTATTCAACACCAGTGGTTCCGTCGCTGTTTTCCAGGCCGACATTGGGCGTTCCACTCCACCCGCTCTCTGCGGTGTTATAGTTGTAATGAATCGTGCCGTCGCCGTACAACACCACCTGGTAATGGAACGTGTTGGACCAGGAGCCATGGCTGAACTGCAGGATGAAGCGGTCGTTGGCTTCGTCTTCGTAGTAGAAGATGCCGTCGCCGTAGATGGCGTTCAGGTCATCCCACCACGGGGCGACGATGTTGTTTGGAATGAAGGTGTTCGGGAAACCGGTGTTGCTGTAGCTGTTCGTGTTCGGGTCTTCGCCGAACGCCGCCCAGCCGTTGGTGTTCACCCACAGGTTGGTGTAGTCGGTACCGTAGTAGTTGAAGGTGAAGGTGTTGAACAACACCTCTTCCCGGCCATCGTCGGTACCGCCGGTCCAGTTGGTAAGCTGTGTACCCTGGTAATCCGGGGCGTCCGCGTTGGGGTTGATCTCAATCCACTCGAAATCAATCCCGTCGTTGTACTGGTAGTTGACGTCGGGATAGGCTCTGCCGCTGACTCCCGGGTCGGTGAAGATCAGGAAGTCTTCACCGTAACCGTAATCCGCGGTGAATGTGAACGTGTATTCACGCCCCTGCATCACATTCCAGTACTGGAAGTAGGTTTCCGTGTCGAAACCGCTCGGCCAGATCGGGTCGTGGATCATCTCGCCGTCGACCGTGTACCAGTACCCCTGGAAGTCTGCCAGTTCATCCAGTTCTTCTTCGTCGCCGGTCTCCAGCCGGTTCCGGTAGGCGTGACGCCATCTTTCCAGTTCATCCACCTGATCCTGCAGCTTCCGGCCTGTGATGCCCTGCTGCTGCATCTGGCTGACCGTGTTCTCCAGCATGTCGATGCGTTGCTGGAGGAAGATCGGCTGCAAGTGGTTGTCGGGCGGGGTGATCCAGAACTCGAAGTTGTTCGAGTTGGCGTTCATCACCACGTCGCTGGGCGGCAATACTTCATCCAGCTCCACTGTGGGATCGTCCATCCCGGTGATCACCTCCACCTCGATCACCATGTCGTGATAGTATGGAGTGACGCCGGCGACATTAACAGGCTGGAAGCTGAAATCGTAGGTGTATTCCGGGACGCCGGTGAAGCTGGCCATACCGTTGGCGTCGGTCGTCGCAGACTCGCCAACCGACGGAATAGAGACGGTCACGCCTTCAATCGGGTTGGCCGGGTCGTTGGTGTCGGTGACAAACAGATCGAAGTCGACCGGCGGGTTGGGTTCCAGTTCAAAGTCCTGGGTGGTTCCCGCGCCCTCGTTGACCGTGATGTTGTCCGCAGTCTGATCGGTCACATACCCCGGGCCGTTGAACACGAGCCCGTAGGTTCCCGCGAAGCTGGACGGCGGCAGGTCGTCAAAAATGTAGGCGCCGTTGGTGAAATCTTCCGTCCAGACGACTTCGTTGTTGTACACCAGCGAGGCGGTGAATTCCGGAACCGGATCGCCGGTGTTGAGGTTGGTAACGGTTCCTTCGATCCAGCCGTATTCGGCAGCGCCGTAAACATCAATGTCATCAATCGCCGTACCGAACCAGTACTGGGCGTAGTAATAATACGTGTTGTCGTAAATGTGACGGAACCGCAGGAGAACCATCTGGCCGTCATACGCGCTCAAGTCAACCGTGTATTGACGCCAGGGGCCATTGTCCGTCGCCCATACATCTTCGTAGTTGGTGTACAAATTGTTTGCATTGTAAGGTGGGTCAATTGTATCAAGAGTCTGCCAGATTTCGCCGTCGGTGGACGCCTGGATATTGAAACCGCCGTTATAGGAACTACGGTGATCATCCCAGGCCCAGAAGGTCATCACCGCGCCGGGATCATCCACGCAATAGGGGCGATCCGCGGTCAGCATGGTGAAAGCGTCGTTCTGGTAGCTGAACCCGCCATCCAGATTGGTGGCCCAGACGTTTTCCCCGGAATGAGGGGTTGACGTGAACAGGTATGATGTTGGGGCGCCCCACTCCCAGTCGTACGTCGTGCTGTTGTTCTCGTCGAGGCGCCAGTTGCCCGGACCTGCCTCGAAATCCTCGCTGAAGGTGAGAGGCGGGAAGGGGTCCAGGTTGTAATCAAACGTGTTCGCTCCGTCGACCACATCCACCTGCGCATCGGAGCGGTACGGGTGGTAGCCTTCTGCAATCACCGTGACATCGTAAGAGCCCGAATACATTGAGGGAAACTCGTAGGAACCGTCGGGACCGGTGGTCGCGCTGAACCCTCCGTACCAGACGGTAGCGTCGGCGATGCCTTCCTGAGTGTCGGAATCGTACACAAACCCGTCGATCGTCGCATCCGGTTGGGGCGCATCGAAGAAAATCGTGTACTCATCACCCGATACGGGCAGATCACCCGTGTTGTCGTAGTACCATTGCGTCCCCATGGAGCCGTCGGAATTCTCGATCCCGATGGTCACATAGGCGTTCATCGACGAGCCGACGCTCTGGTACTGGATCACAATGTCGCCGTTGGCGAAGAAGATCATCTGGGCGTCAACACTGTGGTTGTCCGCACCATTAGATCCGTATTCCGAGATGTGCAGCACCTCGATGACCATGGCGTCTTCACCGTCAACCGTTACGACGTCGTAGTACGCGTCACTGGTGCGGGTGCCCCCGGTGTACCCCATGTGCATATCCCGTTGCCAGAAGGGGATATAATCGTTGGGGGCGCTCGCATTGGGGATGAAGGTGTGGCCGAGAGAACCGCTCCCCTCGCTGAAGAAGATCGAACCGTTTGTTCCGAGATAGAACTCCGTCTTGGTTTCAGCGTAGAAGGGAAAACTGAAACCGTCGGGGAAAGCGAATGGCCCGGCATAACCGTCATCGCTATTCGTATACCCCGTGATCTCGGTACCGCCGTTGTTTTCCAGGTCGATCCAGTCGAAGGCGTACCCTTCCGGTTCGTCCTGGTTATAGGCCATGTAGCCAAAACCGTCCGGCCCGGTAAATTCGTCCAGACCGTCTTCCCGGCTGTCAGGAACAAACCCTGTCGCATGTAACAAATCCATCTCATGCGACTGCAACTCTTCACCCGCCTGGTAGCGCTGGTACAGTACCTCGGCCTGCGAGTACATCTGCTCCTTGGAGAGATGCTCATAGCCCGGCAGGCTGGCCAGCGAACTACTACAGAGGATCAAGAGAAGCGAAACAACAACCCATGAACCTTTCTGCATACGTCCACTCCTCTGACTTGGTTTGTGAAAAAACCACGTGTGTCGCGCGGACGTCAGAAGGAAATCGAGCAGTAGACGTGCAGCGTCCGGCTGGTATCGTTTCTTTTTTTGTTACTCCGAGGGATTACCTGTTTGTCGTAAGGCTCCTGATTGATGGTGTTTGCTAAAACCAGCTTTATCAAAAGTTTAAGAATGCAGCTCTTCTCTTGTTGCCCGAGCTCGGCCAGAAACGAGTCTGAAGAATCGGGCTGCATAAGATACAATAACCTGCTACGAACCGCATAGCGTATTCCATATACCCATAAACTTTTACCGATTTTCGAGTTTTTCTGTGATGAGGCTCACGGAGGCAAAAAAAGACTCTGTTACGCGTGGGGTGGGTGTCTCGGGAGTATTCGCGAAATGGCTCCAGATATCTTCCGGAAATCTGATACTCACTCCAGCAGCTCCCCCCGTTTCCGGGCCGAGTCGAACAACAGCACAGAAGCAGCCGCAGAAACCGACAACGATTCCACATTGTTCTCCAGGGGGATGGCGACGAAGCTGTCACAAGTCTTCCTCACGCGCTGGGACAGGCCTTCTCCTTCGCTGCCCATGACCAGGACGCACTTCTCCGGCCATTCGAACTCCCACACCGTGGCGCTCTTTTCGCCCGCCGCGCCGACCACCCACCAGCCCTGTTTCTTCAACTGCAACAGCGCGTCCGAAAGGTTGCCCGTCTGGATCACCGGCAATTGGAGGAGCAGGCCGGCGGAGGCCTTGATGGCGATGTCGTTGACCTGCACGCTCCGCCGCGCCGGCAGGATCAGCGCGTCGCATCCCGCCCCGCGCCCGCTCCGGGCGATCGCGCCCAGGTGATGCGGATCCGTCACGCCGTCCAGCGCCACCACCATGCCGGATTCAATCGGCGCTTTCCGGCCGCCAAGAGCTTGCAACGGCAGCAACTCCACCGGTGACACCTCGGCCCCTACGCCCTGGTGGTTGCCGCCGCCCAGCAGCTTGCCCGTCTGCTCCGGCGCGATCCGGTCGATCCGCACCTTCCGCGCCTTGGCCTCACGCACGATGTCGCCGATGATCCGCCCTTTTGCATTGGCGACGATCAACACCTTCCGAACAGGCTTGTCCGATTGCAGCAATTCGAGAACCGGTTTACGTCCAATGACTCTCATGCGAAATCCAGTTTCCTTGTGAAAAAGCCTCTTTCCCTCAGGTTATCATAGGAGGTTTGCAGGATAGAAGCAATGCTCGAACTCGAAGACCTCCTTGCCAGGGTACAAGGAACTGATGAAAAACGGTTGCACTCACAGATGCTGCAAGCACTTGCTTCTTCCGCCTGTGAGCCAATACCTGCAAAGGAGAGCCTGTCCCGGTCTCGGTTGTTCATCCGAATTCGATGATTGTCTCTTATGAACTGCATTCCGGTCTGTACTTACCCTATATTATTCAGGTTAGTGATGGGTGCCGAGGAGATGCCCGAGTGGAGTTCATACGAGCCGGAGTAGATCATGATGAAGACAGGACGCATTGTATTTGGAATGGCTGTGGCCGTGCTGCTTCTGGGCGTACCCGGAGCTGTTCACGCCGGCTACCTCACGGTTGAAGCCGAGCGCATGCTGACCGACGTGGAGGAAGGCGAATTTCTCCCCGTGGTTGTGTTCATGAAGCAGCGGCCGGATGTGGAAGGCTACCGGGACGCGGTGCGCGGGTTGCCTCGAAAGGAGCGCACACGCGTAGTCGGCCACTTGGTGCAACAGCTCGCCAGCCGGAGCCAGGCCGACATTCTCCATATGGTGGACCAGTATTTCGAAGCCGGTCCGGTGGAGAACTATCGGTCGCTGGAGATTCTCAACGCAGTGGCAGTATTGGCTACGGAAGACGTCATCCGGGAATTGGCCGCCCGGGATGATGTGGAGCGCGTCATCCCTGATCCGCCGCGCGAAGCCTTCTTCGCCATCCCGGAAGAGGACGCCGGCGGTGATGAACTCGACGAGGTTGTCTGGTCTGTCGAACTGATCCATGCTCCGGAAGTGTGGGACATGGGCTTTACCGGCGATAGCGTCCTGGTCGCCATCATTGATTCCGGTGTGAATTACAACCACGATGACTTATCCGACCATATGTGGGACGGGGGCGATGATTACCCGAACCATGGCTATGATTTCGGTGATAACGACACAGATCCGATGGATTCTTACGGCCATGGGACTCATTGCGCGGGGAGCATCTGCGGTGATGGGACGGGCCAATACGCCACCGGTGTCGCTCCCGACGCCACCCTGATGGCCCTGAAAGTATCCATGGGCATCGGCCAGACCGACCAGGCTTCGGTGTGGGACGCTCAGGATTTCGCCCTCGAACATGAGGCCGATGTCACCTCCATGTCCATGGGGTACATCGAAAACTGGAACCCGGACAAAACCGCCTGGCGTGAAGCCTATGAAGTCCTTATCGAGGCGGGGATCACCAACATCGTGGCGGCGGGCAACGAACGCTCCACGCCCGTCCCCAACTCTTGCCGCACCCCGGGCAATGTACCGTCGCCCTGGGAGAATCCCGATGAAACCGGCATCGGCGAACGCGGCGGCGTGATCTCGGTCGGAGCCACAACCGATCAGGATGTCTACGCCAGCTTCTCCAGCCGCGGCCCAAGTACCTGGGAAGATGTGGACGGGTACGAAGACTGGGAATGGAACAACGGGGCCGAACCCGGCCTGATCCGCCCCGATATCGCCGCTCCCGGTGAGGATGTGCTGTCGACGGCTTCCAATGGCGGCTATACCACCATGAGCGGCACCTCCATGGCCACGCCGCATATCGCCGGTGTCTGCGCGCTCCTGCTCAGCAAGAACTGGGAGCTGCTGCCGGTTCACATTGACTCCATCCTGCAAAACTCCGCGCTGGATCTGGGCGATCCGGGCAAGGACAACGACTATGGCGCGGGGCGCATCATGTGCGACTCCGCCATCGCCAACGCCCAGTTCCCCATC
>CAZYOC010000096.1:0-15195 GCA_964648415.1 uncultured bacterium
GTAATTCTCGAATGAAATGTCCCATGATGTCATTCCTGCGAAAGCAGGAATCCAGGAGGGCTTTACTGCCGGTGCAACGAGCCGGCCGCTGTTCCTCGAGGAGGGATCGGACGATACGGGTCTGATAGCGTTGCAATTCACCTTCTCATTTCAGATCTTATAAGATTGTGATCCGCATTGTCGAAACCGGCCCGTAACGAGGGGACCATGCCCAGGAAGGACGCACCGCTCAACCTGAATATCACGGATATCGGCAGTCCCACTCGAGGCTTTCAGAATCTCATGAGGAATCGTGTCCATGAGATTCTTCTCGTTTCCAGCCTGTACGACTCCTTTATCCTGTCGGAAGACGGTCACCTCAACGTGATGATGATCGGCGAGTTTACCGATCTGAACCTGTACCACACGCCGAACCTGACCCGTGTATCCACCAGCGCCGAAGCCCTCGAGGCGGTGCATTTCGGGCCTCGGTACAATCTTATAATCACCACGTCGAACATCGGCGAGATGCACGGGCTGGAGTTCGCCCGTTCCCTGAAGGCGGAAAACCGGAAGGTGCCCATCGTCTTGCTGGCTTACGACCAGCAGGAAGTCAGTGAACTGATGGACCGTTATGACACCTCCGCGCTGGACCACATTTTCCTCTGGCAGGGTGATTTCACCGTGTTGCTGGCGATTGTGAAGCTCGTGGAAGACCTGATGAATGTTGACCACGACACGCATATGATGGGGGTGCAGACCATCCTGCTGGTCGAGGACAACGTCAAGTTTTATTCTGCCTACCTGCCGGCGATCTACACCGAGCTGATGAAGCAGTCGCAGAGCCTGATCAGTGAGGGCATTAATCTGCCGGACAAGTTGCTGCGGATGCGCGCCCGTCCCAAGATTCTGCACGCCACCAATTATGAGCAGGCCTGGGACTATTACACCCGCTATGAAGAGCACATGCTGGGCGTACTGACCGATGTGGAGTTCCGCCGTGAGGGGGTGAAAAGCGACCGGGCGGGAGTGGATTTCGCCAATGCCGTACATAAACGCCGCAAAGAGCTGCCCATCCTGATGCAGTCCTTCGATGCCTCCAACGCTTCGCAGGCGAAGAAAGTCAATGCCGGCTTTCTCAAGAAGAACTCCCGCACTCTGCTGAAAGAACTGCGCGAGTTTATGCTGGACAACTTTGGCTTCGGCGATTTCGTGTTCCGCACGGAGGTCAACGGCAAGATCCTGGACCGGGCGACCGATCTGAGGAGCCTGCAGGAGAAGCTGCGGACCGTGTCTGCGGAGAGCCTGGTCTACCACGGCCAGCGGGACCATTTCTCCACCTGGCTCAAGGCGCGTACCGAGTTTGACCTGGCGCAGCGGCTCAAGCCGCGTAAAGTCGAGGACTACGATACGCCGGAAGGGCTTCGCAAGGATCTGATCGAATCGCTGGGGGCGTTCCGCCAGGAACGGCGTCGCGGGTTGGTCACTGATTTCGATCCGACCACGTTTGAAGCGACCGGCACATTCGCCGTGATCGGCGAGGGCTCGCTGGGCGGGAAGGCGCGCGGGTTGGCGTTCGCCAATCGGTTGATTGATGTGAGCGGGTTGCGTGACGGTTTTGACGATGTCACCATCTCCGTGCCGCCGACGGTCGTGCTCAGCACCGACATCTTCGACCGGTTCATGGACGAGAATGAGCTGGGCGAATTCGCCCTGACCTGCGAGGATGACGACGAGCTGACGGAGCGCTTCCTGAAGGCCCGGCTGCCGTACTCGCTCGCTGCGGACCTGGAGAGCCTGATCGACCTGTTGGACCAGCCCCTGGCGGTGCGTTCCTCGAGCCTGCTGGAAGATTCGCAGTACCAGCCGTTTGCCGGAGTTTACGAGACCTTCATGCTGGCCAACGATCATCCTGACCGCAGCAAGCGGCTGGAAATGCTGATCGAGGCCATTAAGCGGATTTACTGTTCGACTTACAAGAGCACGTCGAAACGCTATATCAGCGCCACCGGCTATCGTCTCGAAGAGGAGAAGATGGCGGTGATCATCCAGACGGTGGTGGGAGCGGAACACGGGGATCGTTTCTACCCGGACTTTTCCGGCGTGGCCAAATCCCATAATTTCTATCCTGTGGGGGATATGAAATCCGGCGACGGCGTGGCGATGGTGGCGCTGGGACTGGGCGCCATGGTGGTGGAAGGTGGGAAGGTCGTTCGTTTCTGCCCGAAGTATCCCAGGAAAATGGTGCAGTTCGGGACCGTGGATGATATTCTGGACAACACCCAGCGCGAGTTCTACGCCCTGGTGATGCACGACGAGAAAAAAGAGGACGCCTCGCGCCTGTGTCCGGTGAAATTCGGGCTGGATGTGGCGGAAGAGGACGACACCCTGCACCGTCTCGCATCGGTCTATTCGCCGGATAACAATGCGGTCTATGACGGTTTGTCGCGTCGGGGCACACGCCTGGTCACCTTCGCGCCGGTGTTGAAATATGGTACATTCCCACTGGCCGACATTCTCACGACGTTTCTCGATTTGACATCCTCTGGCATGGGCCGCGCCGTGGAGCTGGAATTTGCGGTGAATCTGTCCAGGCCGCAGGGCGAGCCCAAAGAATTCGTCCTGCTGCAAATGCGGCCCATGGTGTTGCACAATGAAATGGAGGAGCTCGATCTCTCTGCCGAGGACGAAGACTTGATCTGCCGGAGTTCGAAGGTGATGGGCATGGGGGTGGTTGAATCCATCCATGACGTCCTTTTCGTGGATCGCGAGAAGTACGACCGCACCGATTCGCAGCGAGTGGCGGGGATTGTGGGCAACTTCAACCGTAAACTGACCGATGAGGGCCGGCCGTACCTGTTGATCGGAGTGGGGCGATGGGGCTCGTCCGATCCGTTTCTGGGCATTCCGGTGCACTGGTCCCAGATTTCCGGCGCGAAGGTGATCATCGAGACCGGATTCAAGGACATGAAGGTGACCCCTTCGCAGGGCGCACACTTCTTCCACAACCTGGCCGCCTTCCGCATCGGGTATTATACGGTCAACCCGAGCAAGGGTGACGGCATGCTGGACTGGAAATGGTTGCAGCAACAGCAAGCGGCGTGCGAGGAAGGCCCTGTCCGGTGTGTGCGTTTCGAGCAGCCGGTCGTGGTCAAGATGAACGGCAAGAATAACGAAGGAATCATTTTGAAACCCGGCTCCTCACGGTAAAGCAGCCTCCGTGTTTTGGATATTTCGTGAATCTCTCCTGCTGAATATCTCAAGAAAACTCAGTCAGTATTGTCGATCTATGAGGCATTCGGTGAAACCCCGTATTACATTTAGAATAAGTGCAGGCACTCGAAAGGAATATACAGGCTGTTGCAGAATTCTGCAACAGCAAGTATAGTGGTGTTTAGCAAGCGGTGAAGGAACGAACCCCGCCTTGGAGGGCGGTTGTTTATAGATGGCCTGACGTTTAAGAAGGTGAAGCCCGCATTGATTTGGAGGAATTGAAGATGCGCAGATGTGCCGTAGTTATGGTGATGCTGGCCATGGTCAGCCTGGCGTTGGCATCGCAGTCCAACCCTGTGACCGAACAATCCATGTTGCCGCTGACAGTGGCGGAACGTGAAGTGACGGACAACGGGATGACGTTATCGCTTGACATCCAGGAACCGATCTGGATGACGGTGGACAGTGAATCCGGTGTTCCGCTGGAGCTGGCGGCGCTTGAACTGGGCGGCGCGTATCATGTGGAGGGGATGCCCATGGTTCCGGTCGCCGGGTCCATGTTCAGGATTCCACCCACCAGCGGCGTGGTTGTGGAGGTCGTAAACGCCGAGTACGAGACCTACACGGATGTGGAATACGCCGCATTTGTGCAGGGTGAGCTCGACGAGGCGGAGTTTAGCTATGCCGAAGTTTCCAGTCAGGCCGACGAGTGGTTCCCGGGCGAGCTGGCTTCTGTCGGCGAGCCCGCGATCTTCCGCGACTTCCGTGTCACCAACCTGCTGACCTACCCCGTACAGGTCAATCCCGCGCGCAACGAAGTGCGTGTGTACAGCAATATCCAGGTGCAGATCCGTTTCGAGGGCGTGGATAACCGGAACGTGCTGGCGCAGTGGCCGACCCACATCAGCCGGCATTACGTGGACAAGTACCGCGTCTTCCTCGATTGGGACGATGCCGAGCTGGACGATTACGAATTCTATTCCGGCAACGTACTGGTTGTGATGCGCGACGATGACGCGCTTCGCACAGCAATGAGCGACTGGTTCGAGTTCAAAGAGCAAAAGGGCTGGAAGTTCGACTATATCACCGATTCGGACATCAGCTGGACTGCCAGCGCCATTGGCGATGAGTTGGAAGAACGGTACGCCGAGGCAGTGGAAAAGCCCGAGTACATTGTGTTGATCGGTGATGACCAGGGCTCGTTCTCGATTCCTCCCGGATCTGGCAGCGGTTACGGCGCCGGTGATCAACCCTACAGTTGTATCGTGGGTGACGACAACCTGGCGGACATTGGTATTGGTCGAATCTCGGTGCAAAGCTTCACCCAGGCGCAGGCCTACGCAGCCAAGGTGTTGTCGTACGAACTCGATGTGGACTTCGACAACACCGACTGGTACCTGCGCGGCATGCTGAACCGTTCCGATGGTTACGCCGGGATCAGCAAAGTCATCATGCTGCGCTACTATCGTTATTGTATGGTTCAATTGGGGTATACTCAAATTGACACGGTCATGTGGGGCGGAGGTAACAGCTTCGCTGTGCAGCGGATCAACGACGGGGTCAGTTTCTACGGCGCTCGCGGTTACATCAACAGCGGCCTTAACACCGGCACGATCGGTGGTTTGGACAATTACCACATGACGCCGGTGGTGATTGACGTGACTTGCGGCACAGGCAACTGGTCCGGCGGGACAGCCATCAGCGAGGCGTACATGCGGGCGGGCACGACCAACAATCCCACAGGAGGTATTGTCGCCTTTGGCATGGCCACCTCCGGCACAGGGCCTGACTTGAACAACTGTCTGACCGGCGCGTCGGGCTGGTCCATGCTGCAAGTGGAATGGCCGACAACCGGCGACATGATCCTCGCCGGCAAGGTGAACGGGTGGGTCAACTACCACGGACACAACGACAGCCGGATGAACAGCTTCCTGCAGTGGTACAATATGATGGGAGATCCGCTGGTCTACATCTGGACGGATATTCCCCATCAGTTTGATGTTGACGCCTCTCAGGTCTACACACTGGGGCAGCACGAATACAGTGTGACCGTTGAAGAGGACGGCGAACCGGTGGCTGATGCCTGGGTGACGTTCTACAAGAAAAATGGCGGCGACGATATCCAGATTTCGCGCTATACCGACAGCAACGGCGAAGTGACTTTCTATCCGGAAGTGACCGGGACCGGCAACGCCATGGTGACGGTGACCAAAAAGAACTTCGCACCGACCCAGGTACAGGTAAGTTGCAACACCACCAACGCCTCGGTGGGCTACCAGGGCATTACTATCGTTGACAACGGTGTCGGCGGGACAGTGGGCGATGGTGACGGCGTCGCGGAAGCCGGCGAGACGGTCGGTCTGCAGATGATGCTGAAGAACTACGGCGACGAAACCGCCACAGACATCTCGATCACCGGTTCTTCGGATGATCCGTATGTTACGGATGTGTATGGCGCTGTGACGTTGGGCAGCATGGACCCGAACGAAACCGTACAAGGTCCTGGCATGGTGCTGGTCGAGATTTCTCCCGCCGCTCAACACAACTGGCTGATCCCCATTGACCTGACGATTGAAACGGATGGCGGGACAGTCGATGATGCGTACGAGTTTGATGTCACCTCGGTGAAGTACGTGATCGCTTCGGTCAACGTAACCGGTATGCTGGAACCGGGCGACACCCGCAACGCCACGGTCACCATCGCCAACATCGGCGGGGTTGATGCAGACGCCGCGACCGCCATGTTCATCAGCCGTGATCCCTGGCTGCGCGCCACGCAGTACTCCTGCACCATCCCGGCGCTGGACGTGGGCGATCAGACCAATACCTCGAGCGTTGAACTGTTTGCCCTGGAAGGCGGGTTCACCGGTTACAGCGCGTCGGCCATGCTGGTCATCACCACAGCTTCCGGCCATGTGGATACAGCCTATACAACTGTGACACTGGGCGAACGCGCCGCGACCGATCCGGTCGGCCCCGACCGTTACGGCTACATGGCCTTTGAAAACGTGGACACCGGCTATCCGGATTACGCTCCGGACTACGACTGGGTGGAGATCAACCCGGATGTCAACAACAACGATTTTGACGGTACCGAGATCAATATCTACGACGGCAGCGAAAACGACGACGACGGTATCACACTGGATCTCACCGACATCGGTTTCCCGATCACCTATTACGGTGAAGAGTTTGAAGAGATTTCGGTGGTCACGAACGGCACTCTCGCCATGGGAATCCAGGGGGACATTGCCGCCAACCGGAACTGGACCATTCCCAGCCCCGGCGGACCGTCCTACATGATCGCGCCGTACTGGGATGAACTGCAGACCAACGGTGATTGTGAAATACTGTACTACTACGATGAACCCAACGGCCGGCTGATCTTCGAGTTCTACAAGATGCGGCATCACAATACCAGCTACGAAAGCACGTTCGAGGTCATCTTCTACGACACGGACATGTATCCCACAGCCACGGGCGACAACGATTTCGTATTCCAGTACGGAGAGTGCGACCATTCCACCGGCGGGATGGGCTACGATGTGCCTTATTGGACCACCGGCATCGAGAACGGCGACCAGACGGACGGCCTGCTGTTCGCCTACTGGAACCAGTACGCGCCCGGCGCTTCGGAGATCACCAACGGCCGCGCGATCTACTTCACCACCAACATCGCCGTGCCGGTCGGCAGCATCAGTGGCGTGGTAATCGATGCGGAAACGGACAGCCCGATTGAAGGCGCCGTTGTGCGGACCAACGATTGGATGTTCAGCGCCGTGACCAACGGGTTCGGTTCATACGAAATCGACAGCGTATTCGTCGGAACATATGACCTCGTCGTCGACAAAGAGTGCTACAACGAGGCGGTTGTGGCAGACGTGGTGATCGAAGAAGGCGGCGCGGCGGAAGTGGATGTGCAGATGGTGCATCCCGAATTTGAACTGTCGGCTCTCGAATTGAACACCACCCTTGCGCCGGACAGCGAAACCGTGTTAACGGTCGATCTGGTCAACAACGGCAACGGGCCGTTGCATTACAACGCCGATCTGCATTTCCCCAACGAAGCCATGATGCTGGGCAAGAAGGGCGCGCAAGGTAATCGCGGACCGGTCGCCGGCAACGGCGAACTGGATGAACCCTGGGACGTCCTTTTCGAATTCGGACTTGATCCTTCAGAGAACCGGTACAACGGGATTGTGTTCGACGGCGAGTACTTCTGGTTGAGCGGCTCGAACAACTACGATGTCAGCGGTCCCAACAAGCTGTACCAGTACAACGACCAGGGAGAATTCATCGACGTCTTCGACCAGCCGGTCCCGGCGGGCGAGCGCAGCAGCCAGGGCTTCTACGGCATGGTATGGGACGGTGAATACCTGTACGGTGGGGACCATGGCGTCCTGTACCAGATGGAGTTTGACGGGACGGAATGGACGGTCGTGGAAACGATGGACATTCCGGCGAACCCCTCACGCTACCTGGTGCTGGATCCCAACACCTACATCTTCTACGTGGGTGACTATGGGACCGTTGTTCGCGGCGTTCACGCCGACAGCCAGGATGTCGTCTACGAATTCGGCCAGGAGTTCTACCCGCGCGGCGCGGGCTGGTTCCCGGAAGATGAGCTGGGATACAACATCTACTTCATCTGCCAGGCCGGCGGCAGTAACATGATCGAGATCTTGAAGATGGACCCGACGACCGGCGCCACTCGTCCCGTGCATTCCTATCAGGAGGTGGAAAGTGCTCAGATACAGGGCGGCGATCTGACCTACTTGTGGGATCCGTCCGTCTGGCAGTTCATGAGCATTGTGAAAACGGATGACGGTCATACAGCGCGATTGTGGGAGGTCGACACCTATTCCAACTGGGTGCAGATCCTCAACCCAAGCGGGACCGTTGAAGCGGGCGAGACCAACACCATCGACATTCGTGTGCATTCTTACGGTCTGCCGGAAGACACGTTCCGCGTGGCGGTCGAATATAGCCACAACGCCTGTACGGAGAACCAGGAATGGGTCGATGTGGAAATGGTCGTGTTCGAAGAGAACGCCTCAGATGAACAGGCCGGCTCTGAGCTGCCCACGGACTACGTGTTTGAAGGCGCGTACCCGAACCCGTTCAACCCGATGGCGTCGGTACGCTTCGGGCTTCCGGAAACGGCCCATGTGAAGGCGGTGGTCTTCAACGTGCTTGGCCAGAAGGTGGCGACACTGATGGATCAGCCCATGCAGGCCGGTTACCACACGATGCGGTTCGATGGGAGCGACCTGGCCAGCGGTATGTACTTCCTGACCTTCCAGGCCGGTCCCATGCAGGAGACCACCCGGTTGATCCTGATGAAGTAAGTCGAACCTGAAGCGGGCAGTCTTTGTGCTGCCGCAGCTACTGGCACATCACGTCCAGCTTTAACTGCCCCCCATCGTCCGCGATGGGGGTTTTTCATGCTGATTCCTTCAAGTCTAGAGTAATATTCGAATGAAATGTCCCATGATGTCATTCCTGCGAAAGCAGGAATCCAGCCGGTGCAAGTCTGAAACGTCCTTTCCCCAACTGTCCTTCCAGCTACCACTCTCATTCCCGCGAAGGCTGTATCCGAACAGGAAACGCTCTCATTCCCGCGAAGGCTGTATCCGAACAGGAAACACTCTCATTCCCGCGAAGCAGACTGTCGCAGAATCAAACCCACTCTCATTCCAGCGAAGGCTGGAATCCAGGCAAGGTGCAAGAATGTAAGAGGTTAGCGATTCAGAAACAGAAAGTGTTCAAGGTATGGTTTCCATAGTCAGCATAGTGTCGTATGTAAACATGTCTGGATTCCTGCCTACGCAGGAATGACACTCGTCGAACATGTCTGGATTCCTGCCTTCGCAGGAATGACACTCGTTGCTTATTCTGGTTCAGGCTCCTTCGCAGGAATGACACTCGTCGTACATGTCTGGGTTCCTGCCTGCCAGGCTGTATCAGAACAGGAAACACTCTCATTCCCGCGAAGCAGACTGTCGCAGAATCAAACCCACTCTCATTCCAGCGAAGGCTGGAATCCAGGCAAGGTTCAAGAATGTAAGAGGTTAGCGATTCAAAATCAGAAAGTGTTCAAGGTATGGTTTCCATAGTCAGCATAGTGCCGTATGTAAACATGTCTGGATTCCTGCCTACGCAGGAATGACACTCGTTGCTTATTCTGGGTCAGGCTCCATTGCAGGAATGACACTCGTCTTACTTGTCTGGATTCCTGCCTGCCAGGCTGTGTCAGAATAGGAACCACTCTCATTCCCGCCTACGCGGGAATGACACTCGTTGATTCCCCCGCCCAATAACTCGTCATCCCCGCGCAGAGCCTGCCCTCGAATGCTGTGGTCGGGGGCGGGGATCTCCTCCGGTGTAAGCTCTGTCGGGAATTGGGACAAACACCTTCTCCTGCGACCCGACAGTCTCCTGAGACCCGACAGTAAACTGTCGGGCCATGCACCCCCGGACCGGCGTGGTCCGGGCTACCATGCTCGGTGATCTCCCCGCCCAACTTTAAGAAACCAACAAAATATTTTAATTTCTACCGAGGAGCAGAGGTGTTGCTGGTTGTGGTATATTATATTGAAAAAGTGAAGTGAGGATTGTTGTTGACCCATCCAGCCAACGGAGCCGAAGGATTGCGGTTGTCTATAGAAACGGCCTGAAGTGTTGACAGAAACGCCCGCACTGAGCAGAGGAGAAGAGGATGCGTACTTGTGCCGTCGTCGTTGTGCTGCTGGCCATGGCAGGTCTTGTGCCCGCATCACAGTCTACAGTATTTACCGAAGATTACAGCCTCCCGTTGCAGGTCGCCGAGAAGCAGGCCACCGACAACGGGATTCGTTTTACCCTCGATGTCAACCAGCCCCAGTGGATGACGGTTGAGAGTGAAGCCGGAGTCGAATTGGATCTCGCCCTCTTTGAAATGGGGGGATCCTACCAGCAGCAGGGCATGCCGCTCGTCCCCGTGGCGGGATCACTGTTCCGTATTCCACCCCGAAGCGGAGTCGTGGTCGAAGTGATCGACGCGGAATACGAGACGCTGACCGATGTCGATCTGGCGGCTTATCTGCCCGGCGAGCTGGATGAGACGGAGCCCCGGTATACGCAGGCCTCCGAGATTCGAGATGAATGGTATCCCGGCGTACTGGCGGAAGCCGGCGAGCCGGCCGTTTTCCGTGATTTCCGGGTCGCCAACCTGGTAACCTATCCCGTGCAGGTGAATACCGCCCGCAACGAGGTCCGCGTCTACAGCAACATCCAGGTCGATATCCGCTTCGAGGGAACCGACGACCGGAACACCATCGATCACTGGCCTGCAAGCATCAGCCGGAACTACGTCGACAAGTACCGCATCCTGATGGACTGGGACGACAGCGAGCTCGACGACTACGAGTTTTACGGCGGCAACGTGTTCGTTGTCATGCACGATGATGACGCCTTGCGCACAGCCTTGTCGGACTGGTTCGAGTGGAAACAGCAGCGCGGGTGGAAATTCGAATATATCACGGATAGCGATGTCAATTTCTCCTCGCCCACCGCGATTCAGGGAGAACTGGAAGAACGGTACGCGGCGGCGACAGAGAAACCGGACTATATCGTCGTCATCGGAGATGATCAGGGGTCATTCGCGGTGCCGCCTGCTTCGGGAACCGGTGTCAATGGACCGGGAGACCACGATTATTGCTGCCTGGCCGGCAACGATATGCTTGGTGATCTCGGCATTGGCCGCATATCCGTGCAGAACTTCAACCAGGCGCAGGCCTACGCCGCCAAGGTTGTGACCTACGAACGGGATATCGACTTCGACAACACCGACTGGTATCTCCGCGCCATGCTGAACCGAAGTGACAACTACCAGGGCATCAGCAAGGTGGTTATGCTGCGCTACTTCCGGCGCATGCTGTTGGAGAATCTTGGTTATACCCAGGTTGATACCGTTTACTGGGGTAGTGGGAACAACTATGCTATTCAACAGATCAACAACGGTGTCAGCCTCTATGCCGCTCGCGGCTACTCCGGTACAGGTCTGAATGTCAGCCAGATCAGTAGCCTGCAAAACACGGACATGACTCCAATTGTGATGGACGTGACTTGTGGCACCGGCGACTGGTCAGGCAATACAGGGATGAACGAGGCCTACATGCTCGCCGGTACTACGGCGAATCCCCGTGGGGGAGTGGTAGGCATCTCCATGGCCAGCTACAACACTCATCCCAACTTCAACAACTGCCTGAACGGCGCTTCCGGCTGGGCGATGCTGCAAGTCGTATGGCCGTACGTCGGCGATCTGATGATGGCTGCGAAAGTGAATGGCTACGTCAACTACTTCGGCCATGACAATATCGAGCTGGAGCGTTTCCTGCGCTGGTACAACCTGATGGGCGATCCCCTCGTTCAGATCTGGACCGGCATTCCGCGCCAGTTCGATGTCGAGGCTGATGATGTCTTTACCCTGGGGCAGCATGAATACACGGTGACGGTGGAGGAAGACGGCGAACCGATCGCCGAGGCCTGGGTTACGTTCTACAAGGAGAGCATGGGCGATCATGTCCAGGTATCCAAGTACACCGATGCGAACGGCCAAGTCACGTTTTATCCAGACGTTACTCATTCCGGCGGCGCCATGCTCACCGTCTCCAGGCAGCATTTCGCTCCGACACAGATGACGGTCAACTGCAACAATACAAACGCTTCTGTAGGGTATGAGACGGTAACCATTCTTGACAATGGGATCGGCGGTACGTATGGCGACGGCGATGGTGTTCCGGATGCCGGCGAGACCATCGGGCTGCAAATGACCCTGAAGAACTACGGCAACGACACCACCACGGGGATCTCCATCAGCGGCTACGCCGACGATCCTTATGTGGTGGATGTTTACGGTGATATCACCCTCGCCGGCCTGGACCCCAACGAGAACGAACAGGGCGCGGGGATGATCCTCGTGGAAATCGCCGCCGCAGCACAGCATCGGTGGAGGATTCCGCTCGAGTTGACTATTGAAACCGATGCGGGGACAATCGACGACGGTTACGAGTTTGAGGTGATGTCGGTCAAGTACGCCATCTCGACGGTCAACCTGGCCGGCGAACTGGATCCCGGAAACACCCGCAACGCGACGATCACGCTGACCAACCTCGGCGGGATCAATGCCGACGCTGCGACAGCCATGTTTATCAGCCGCGATCCCTGGTTGAGGGCGACACAGTACTCCTGCACCATACCGGAGTTGGAGGTGGGGGAGGAAACCACCACATCCTCTGTCGAGCTCTTCGCGTTGGAAGGCGCCTTCCGTGGCTACAGCGCTCCCGCCATGCTGGTGATTACAACCGAAAGCGGCCATGCCGACACAGCGTATACCACGGTTTCCCTGGGCGAACGCGAATCCACCGACCCGGTGGGGCCGGATCGCTACGGCTATATGGGATTCGAGAACGTGGACAACGGGTATCCGGAGTACGCCCCGGATTACGACTGGATCGAGATCAACCCGGATGTGAACAACAACGACTTCGACGGTACCGCGATGGACATCGACGATACATCGGAGAATGATGACATGGGCCTCGCACTGGACCTGTCTGACGTGGGATTCCCGATTACCTACTACGGGGAAGAGTTCACACACCTCTCGGTCTTTTCCAACGGGATGGTGGCGATGGGAGAGCAGCAGGACATTGTCGCCAACCGGAACTGGATGATCCCGACTCCCAACGGCCCCTCGAACATGCTGGCGCCGTACTGGGACGAGCTGCGGACCAACGGCGACTGTGAGATCCTGTACTACCACGATGAAGACAATGGTCGCTTCATTGTGGAATTCTACAAGATGCGCCACCATTACCCATCGTACGAAAGCACGTTCGAGGTCATCTTCTACGACACCGACATGTATCCCACCGCGACTGGCGACAACGACTTCATGTTCCAATACGGAGACTGTGATCACTCGTCCGGCGGCATGGGATTCGATGTGCCCTACTGGACGACCGGCATCGAGAATGGCGACCAGACCGACGGTTTGCTGTTTGCCTACTGGAACGAGTATTACCCGGGGGCGTCGACCATCACCAACGGCCGCGCGATCTACTTCACCACCAACATCGCTGTACCTGTCGGCAGCATGAGCGGGACCATCACGGACCTGGAAAACGATGAACCGTTGGAAGGAGCGGTGGTGCGCACCAGCGACTGGATGTTCAGTGCGGTGACCGACGGAGACGGCAGCTACCAGATCGACAGCATGTTTGTCGGAACCTATGACATCATCGTAGAGCTGGACTGCTACAACCCGGGCGAAGTGAGTGGGATTGAGATCGCGGACGGCGGCTCGGCGCAAGTGGATGTGGCGATGACCCATCCCGAGTTCGAGCTGTCTGAGCTGGAGTTAACCACTACAATCCCGCCAGACAGCGAAGCCGTGCTGACGGTTGACCTGACCAATGACGGCAACGGTCCCCTGCATTACAACACCAGCCTGCACTTCCCCAACGAAGCGATTGCGCTTGGCAAAAAAGGTGACCGGGGCGACCGCGGCCCGACCGCGGGCAACGGCGAGCTCGATGAGGCCTGGGATGAGATCTTCCAGTTCGATCTGGATCCCGAGGAGTCACGGTATTATGGTGTCGTGTTCGACGGCGAATACTTCTGGCTCAGCGGTGCGAACAGCTACGATGTCGCCGGCCCCAACAAACTGTACCAGTACAGCGCCCAAGGCGAATTTGTCGCGACCTTTGACCAACCCATTTCCGCTGAAGATCGCAGCAGCCAGGGGATCTACGGCATGGCCTGGGACGGCGAGTATCTGTACGGCGTGGATAATGGGGTGCTGTACCAGATGGAGTTTGACGGGACCGAGTGGTCGGTGGCGGAAACGATGGAAGTGCCCGCCAATCCGGCGCGGTATGTCGTGCTCGATCCCAATACCTACACCTTCTACGTGGGCGATTACGGCACGGAAATTCGAGCAGTGCATGCAGACAGCGCAGATATCGTTTACGAGTTCGGCCAGAATTTTTACCCCCGTGGCGGCAGCTGGTTCCCGGAAGATGAGCTGGGCTACAACATCTACTTCGTCTGCCAGGAAGGCGGCAGTGAGACCATCCAGTTCATCAAGATGAATCCCCATACCGGGCAGATCCGCCCCGTCTATTCATTCCAGGAAGTGGGCGGCAATGTCCTGGGCGGCGACTTGACCTATCTCTGGGATCCGTCGGTATGGCAGTTCATGAGCATCATGAAAGTCGATGGAGAGCATGATGTGAAGCTGTGGGAAGTCGACACCTACGCCAACTGGGTGGAAGTGCTCAACCCGGAAGGCACGATCGGGGCCGGTGAAACCGGTACGATCAACATCCGGGTCCACTCATACGGTCTGCCGGAGGATACCTTCCATGTGGCGGTGGACTATTTCCACAACGCCTGCACGGAGAACCAGGAATGGGTGGATGTCAGCATGATCGTGTTCGACCCGAACGCGTCGGATGAAGCGCGCGGACCGGAGCTGCCGACAGCCTATCTGTTTGACGGCGCGTACCCGAACCCCTTCAACCCGATCTCGACCGTACGGTTCGGCCTGCCGGAAACCGCCCACGTCAAAGCAGTGGTATACAACCTGCTGGGGCAGAGGGTGGCGATGCTGGCGGATCAACCCATGCGGGCCGGCTTTCATACGCTGCGCTTCGATGGCGGCAACCTGGCCAGCGGCATGTACTTCCTGACGTTTGAGGCCGGTCCGATCCAGGAAACGACACGGCTGATCCTGATGAAATAGGGGCCTCAGGATAACGCCTCGTTTTCGTAGTGTGAAAACATCAAACCCGGCGATGACCGCCGGGCCGGCATGGCCCGATTTGCCACGTCTGAATCTTGAATCACTGACGACTGTCAGCTATGTATGATGCCGGCAACATCTGTGCATCTCTGTATTCTTGAGCCGGCATGGCCCGATTTGCCACGTCCGAATCTTGAATCACTGACGACTGCCGG
>CAZYOC010000097.1:0-15094 GCA_964648415.1 uncultured bacterium
TGAACGATAATGCGCAGCTCAGAACGATTCATAGCTGGCGCAATGGACCACAAGGCGCCGCAGGCATGCGGATTGAGGGGCGGCTGACAGAGGAATACCCATGCGTCCAATTGTCATCACGGGAGTGAGCGGTTTTTTAGGCGGCCATGTCTGGCAACGCCTGGCGGTCCGTGATGACGTGATTGGCCTGGCAGGTTCCTCCGGAGTCGTCCCTTTCTATCCAGGCCGGCAGCGCCAGATTGATTTGACCGAATATGACAGTACCATGGACGTCATTCGAGGCCTGAATCCGCGGTGCATCGTCCACTATGCCGCACTTTCAAAAGTGAAGCAGTGCAACCATGAACCGCTGCTCGCCTGGCGTATCAATCATGCAGCAACCCGTCAACTGGCCAAGCTGGCAAGTGAACTGGACTGCCGCATGCTGTTTATCTCGTCGGACCAGGTGTTTGACGGAAAAAAGGGGATGTACAGTGAATTAGACATGCCTGCGCCTTTGAACACGTATGGGGAAACGAAACGTGCGGCGGAGCGTGTGGTGCTGAACCTGGTGGAAAACTCCGTCGTTGTCCGGATGAACAACAGCTTTGGTCCGGCTGCTTTTCTCGGTACATCTTTCAGCGAATGGGTTTTGAAAAAGGAAAAGCGGGGCGAACCGATCACGCTGTTTCATGATCAGTACCGGAGCTTCATTGACTGCGTCACCGCCACCAGCGCGGTGATTGAGCTGATTGACCATGATTTTACCGGCGCTCTGCATCTGGGCGGCGCCAGCAGGTTGAACCGCGTGGAGTTCGGCAATCTGCTGCTGCGTCATTGTGGACGTGAAACAACGGGTATTCTCGAGCTGTCGCAGGATAAGGTCGATCCGGAGGGAATGATGCCCAGGGACACGTCCTATAACGTCAGCCTGGCCACAGAAATTCTGGATACTCATATTCCAACAATAGAAGAAGGCTTGTACCTGGCCTATGGGCCGAGCAAAGCTCAGAAAGTGTGAGCTGCATCGGCGCAAGGGTGGAAGGAAATCGTGTACATTTGGTTCAGGAGGCGCGCAGTGTTCGGAACCTTCAGCAGCAGATTCAAACCGCAGTGCCCCTATTGCAAATCGAAACGGATTCGCCGGCAACCACGCAGGGGATTCCTGCAACGCCATGTTTATCCCTTTTTCCTGGGCTACCCCTTCCATTGTGGGAGTTGCCAGACGAACTTTGTCCTTTTTGTTGGCCGCAACCTGACAAAGAACACGAAATCGGCCGGCCGGGTGCGGCGAGACGGCACGGTATACTAAGCAGGTTCAATCGCTTGTCCGAGGTGCAGGGATGCAGAATCGTACACTACGGCATGGTGAAATCCGCGATGGACGTCGCCTCGCCTTGATTCAGGGCGATTTGACGGTTGAGAAGGTCGACGCCATCATCAACGCCGCCAATTCGCAATTGACGCATGGCGGAGGTGTGGCGGGCGCGATTGTGCGGGCCGGCGGCGACCGGATCCAGCGTGAATCCGCCAGACTGGCCCCTGTAGAAGTCGGCAAAGCTGTCATCACAACCGGAGGTTCGCTTCCCGCGAGCCATGTCATTCATACCGTCGGGCCTCGATGGGGAGAAGGCGATGAAGACGCCAAGCTGCGTTCCGCCGTTCAATCCGCACTTGAAGTCGCCGATGAGCACTCTCTCAAGTCGGTCAGCATGCCGGCCATTTCCACCGGCATCTTCGGCTTTCCGTTGCAACGCGCCGCTGATATTATTATGGCCACCGTCACTGGTTTTCTCAACCGGGACAATCATACGGGACTGAAGGAAGTACGCATCTGCCTGTTCGATCAACGTTCTGTGGAGGTTTTCCAGCAGCTTTGGGCGAAACAGTTTCCTGATGCGTAGTGCTAAGGTGATGTGAGGCGGGAAGATGGCAAAGAAAAGATATAGTCGATCCAAGCGCAATTGCGTTCACTGTGGTTCTAAAAAAATCCGCCGGGACCACCGGAAAGGATTTATGCAAAAGTACATCCTGCCGCTCTTCGACGGCTATCCCTACCACTGCCGCAAGTGCAAGGCGACCTTCATCCTCTTCGTCGGTGCGGAGCTGCCTCCTCCTCCGGCGCCGCCGATGATTCTGTTTGACGAAAGACCCAGGGAAAAAAGGAAATAGCCCGGGTATTTCACGAGCAACAGTTCTTCACAAAGTTAAACCCAGGATTTTTGCACAGTTTGGACGCATGGCCCGATACGCCCTCCGCGATGCTTTTCACGTCAACTGCTGGACACAATGCACACGGATACGAGATTGTCAGACTATCCCGCGATGAACGTGTCGGGAATGTCTATCGGATGCTTGGAAACAGTGCCTCATTCAATGTGGAACCGGAGGAGATCCCCGCCTGCGCGGGGATGACATCATAAAGCGCGGGGATGACATGGTTGCGCGTGGAGATGACATCGTTGCGCTGGGGATGACATCATAGGGCATTTCTTCCGAGAATTTGTCTATCCCGGCTTGCTCTTATGAGTTACCTGCAGATCTATCCAGCATCATCCATCGCTGATTGTGATTTCAGACCGCCTGTAAGCGCACAGCAAACCGGGCCAGGCCCCTTGTTTCGCGAAATATCCGGGTTAGTCCTGTATTGCGACACCCCGCAATGTGAACCCTCGCACTTCCTGGATGTTGACCCGCGTCAGAGCACCAATCTCCGCCCGCCCGGGGAAGACCACGATATGCCCCGCCGCCGTCCGTCCCATCACTTCCGCCGGATCCTTCGTGCTCGGAGATTCCACCAGCACATCCAGCGTTCGGCCGATCAACGCTTCCCGCCGTTTACGCCCGCTTGCACGCACCAGCTCGCCGATCTCAGTCAGCCGTTCGATCTTCACCTTCTCCGGCACATCATCCTCCAGATTCGCCGCCGCCGTGCCGGGACGTTCTGAATACCGGTACACGAACGCATCGTCATACCCCACCTGCTCCACCAGGTCGCGAGTCTGTTGGTACTCTTCTTCAGTTTCGCCCGGGAAGCCCACGATGATATCGGTGCTCAGCAGCAGGTCGGGTATTTTCTTCCGCGCCTCGCCCACCAGCCCACGGTAATGGCCGCTGGTGTAGCCGCGCCCCATGCGTTTCAGGATCCGGTCGCCGCCGGCCTGCAACGGCAGGTGCAGCTCGGGGCAGATCGGACCGCCGCTGCCCAGTACGTCCAGCAATCGTGGGGAGAGGTCCTTGGGGTGTGACGTGATAAAGCGCAGCCGCTTCAAGCCCTCGACCTGCGCCGCTCGTTCCAGCAGGTCGGCGAAACGGGCGTCGTGGTCGCGCCAGGAGTTGACGTTCTGGCCGAGCAGGGTCACCTGCGGGTAGCCCTGATCGACGGTGTCGCGGATCTCATCGAGGATGGCGTCGGCCTTACGGTAGCGTTCACGACCTCGCGCGTACGGCACCACGCAATAGGTGCAGAAGTTGTTGCAGCCGCGTGTGATCACGACCCAGGCGTTGACGCCTTCCCGTCGGGAAGCCGCCTGCGCTTCGTAGAGTTCATCGTCGGGACCGTTGGTGATCAGCACCGGTCCGGAGGTCGCCTTCGATATTCTCACCAGCTCCGGCAGGCTGCGGTAGGTGTCCGGTCCGAGCACCCAGTCGAGGAACGGCAGCCGGTCGGCCACCATCCTGCCGGTATGGCTGGCCATGCACCCCAGTACGCCGATGCGCACCCGCGGGTCGGCCTCCTTGTACTTCTGGAACCGGCTGATGTTGGTAATGGCCTTCTCCTGGGCATGCTCCCGTACGATACAGGTGTTGACCAGGATGACCGAAGCGTCTTCGGGCTGATCAACCCGCGTGAAACCGTCTTTTTCGAGCAGAGCGGCGACCAGCTCGCTGTCTGCGAGGTTCATCTGGCAGCCATACGTCTTGATGAAGACCGTAGGCCGATGCTGGGGGGCGGTTTGCGTTTGCATGAGGGCAAGATACTGCATGAAGACGGGAAAGTGGGGATACGGATGAGATTCGGGAGCGCCGTTGAGCTCTTGCGACCGGCGACTCATCTGCCGGGCCATGTCACGGGGGTTTGTGTTTTCGGAAGATTTCCGCTACTATACCTGTGATAGTCTGGCCATAGATTTGCAGTGGTCATGAATAGCTGCATCTGACATCGACCATCAACGGGAGCCGTCCATGTTCGCCGCCATCGCCGCCATCCTATTCGGGATTCTCCTGATCCTGCAGGGCCGTCTGCCTTACGGGTTCTGGTCGGACACGCAATGGTTCATTGTCCATCCTGCGTGGGCGCGAGTGGGAGGCGTACTGCTGATCGTGGCCGCCGTGCTGGGTATGATCTGGCCCGCGGACGCCATCAATCTGCCGCAGGGCCTGTTCGGGGTGAGCGTGTTGTGTGTCGTCATCGGAATTGGGGCCGAACTGCTCCGGCTCGGGAAGCGTTCCAACGACCCTGCGGTCGCCGACAAGATCATCGAGGACTTCGAACGCGACAAGGCCGAACGCGAGGATCGCGATGGATAACCCATCCCTGGGAACGTTCCTGCAGAACAACGTGGACGCCTGGCAGTGGGTGCTGGGCGGCGCGGGCCTGTTGATCGGGATCGGGGCATTCCTCACCTACGGCCTCTGGGAACTCCAGTTGCTGCGCAGGAACTTCCCCCTGGACAAACTGAATCCGCGCTGGATCGGCCCAGCGCTGGCGGTGTTTGTCCTGCTGGCTGTGTTTCATGGGCTGTCGCTGTTTGTGGATCTGCTGCTGGCCGGCTGTCTGCTGTTCACTGTATTCATGCTGCTCCCGCAACGCGTGTGGAAGGGCTTCTTCTCGTCCGGCGATGACACCGGCGAGGTGCTGGAGGAGGTGCGACGCAAGGCCGCTGAAACGAAACGCTTGAAACAGGGAAAGTAGCGGTATGCATTGCCGGAAGTGCCGGGTGAAGATGAAGGAAGAGAAACGGGTGTTCCACAAACGCCGCAAATGGGTGTGCCCGAAATGTGGCGCGGTGCGGATGCAGACTCCCGTGCCGAAGAAACGCTTTCCCGGGCGATCGAAGGGGTAGGCGCTATAAGGAGGCGACAATGGCGGAATTTATACAGGGATGGGTCGGCGCGCTGATCGTCATCGCTTTTGGTGTGTACGTCATCGTCAGTTACGGCTTGCCGGTCGGGTATTGGTTCAAATGGACGTGGGTGGAGGTGCCCTCGTTTTTCGCCTGGACGGGGGGCGGCGTGCTGGTTGTGCTGGGCGTGCTCCGGCTGTTCGGCGTCAAGGTGTATGATTTTGAATACGCTTCCACCGGACGGCTGGTCTTTGTGGGTTGGCTGGTGTACATGGGCATCGGCGTGCTGCTGAAACACCTGGAGCCCTCTGCCCGGCGTAAGGTCGATTACCGGCAGGATGAAGAGTCGTAATCTCGCGCAGCGCTTTTCGTCCCGTGCAGGTTGTCGTGAACGTGTAGATCTTGCGTTGTAAGCAGCGATGAAAACCGAAGCGTGTTCATGCGATTGCGTGTAATCGCTGCCAGGGTTTATCCAAAGCGAGCTTCCTGAAAGCGAGAACCCATGCAAGACGCCAGCCCCCTGCCTGCTGAAGCTGGGGCCTTTACACTTTGCCCGTCTTCCGCGTGAAATCCAGCACATACTCTCAGCCTTTGAGATTGAAAAAACGGCGCAAACGTTGTATCTTGCTACACTTCTACCATGCGGTCTGTCGACGGACTGCTATAACACAACGCTTACAAAACGAACAACATAGAGAAGCAGGGGGCGAGATGGATCTGCAGGGCAAGACGGCGCTGGTGTTGGGCGGATTCGGCCTGGTGGGCATGGCGGTCTGCCGGAAAATCGCTGAAGCAGGAGCCGCGAAAATCGTGCTGACCTCGTTGAAGGAAGACGAGGCCCGCATGGCGATCAGCATGCTGGAAAAAGACTACCCCAATGTGGGCTTCGTCCCGGCTTGGGGCGACCTGTTTGTGCGCGAAGATTTCAAGGACACCCCGCGCGGGACACTCCTCGAAGGCGCCGCCAACCGCCGGGCGTTCATTCGCGACATTCTCGACCCGTTCACGGCCGATGTTTACAGGCGCATGACTCTTTACCGCCAGGTGGTCGACAACAAGCCTCATGTGGTGATCGACTGTGTCAACACCGCCACCGGCCTCGCCTACCAGGATGTCTACATGCAGTCGGAAAAGGTGCTGGCGTCGATGGATGACGGCGGCAATATGGATAGCGTCCGGCGCAACGTGGAGGACCTGATCGCCAGCCTGACCGCCCCCCAGTTGGTCCGGCATATCCAGATCCTGCATCAGGCGTTGATTGACGGCGGTTGCCGTGGCTACCTCAAGGTCGGCACCACCGGCACCGGCGGCATGGGCCTGAACATCCCGTATACTCATTCGGAAGACCGTCCCAGCCGCGTTCTGCTCACGAAGAACGCCATGGGCGGCGCACAGAGCCTGATGATGTTCCTGATGGGCCGGACGCCGTTGCAGGCCGATGACGGTTCCATTCGCGACATCTTCGTGAAGGAAGTCAAGCCGGCGGCGGCCATCGCCTGGAAGGGCGTGATCGCGGGCGAGATCAAGAAACGCGGCCGGACCTTCCCGCGCTACGATATGCCGTCGGACAAGGCGGCGGAGGTCGGCGGCAAGATCAACGTCGCCGAAGAGTCCGGCGCATGGGAAGCGAAGGGCGACACGCTGCGGTCGGTGTACATCGACACCGGCGAGAACGGCATCTTCAGCGAGGGCGAGTTCACCGCCATCACCGAAGTGGGGCAGATGGAGTTCGTGACGCCCGAAGAGATCGCGCAATACGTGGTCTGGGAGATCCAGGGCGGCAACACGGGCCATGATGTGATCGGCGCTCTCGACGGGGCGGTGATGGAGCCGACCTACCGTGCGGGTGTGCTGCGGCAGGTGGCGCTGGACAAGCTGCGCCAGAAGATGGCTGAGAACCCGGACCTGGACGAGTCGGTGGCGTTCGAGCTGCTTGGCCCGCCGCGTCTGACCAAGCTGCTCCACGAGGCCAACCTGATCCGCCGGACAATGAAGACCATGCGAGCGGCAGTTGCTTTGAAGCCGGAAGAGATGGCCGACGAGCTGCTGCTGGAGCTGGAGAACAACCCGCGTCTGCGCAGCGCGATCCTGAGCGTGGGCGTGCCGATCCTGCTGCCCGACGGGAAACGTTACCTGCGCGGCCCGAAGCTGCTCATCCCGACGCACCCGGTGAAGAAGGAGTTCGAGGTCACCGGCGCTAAGCTGGACGAGTGGTGCGAGAAGGGCTGGGTGGACCTGCGGCCCGAGAGCATGAAGGTCTGGCAGGAGTGGTTCATGCAGTTGATCGAGCAGAAGGACGCCCGCATGACCACCGGCCCCGACGGCGCGCCCGACACGTCGAGCCGCTTCGACTTCGACGAGAACTACTTCGACCCCGACAGCGAGATCAACCCCGGCAAGATGGCCGGCTGGATCTTTATCAATGTGGATAAGGGGAAGAGGACGAAAAGGTAGGTTGTAATATGCTTTTATACAACGACTTAGGTGTAAAGGGCTTTGGGTTCAGGTGGTTTTCTCCAGGAGTCCCAACAAGGTTGAGATAGGCGGGAACAGCTCTCATATGTGTTCGTACAATCAGTAGGAATATCAGAGGTAAATAATTTTACTTACGGCAAGTTTTGTCTGGTCTGTTATTCGGTATGCTTGTTTTGCATCATGTTGCAGTACTATCTTTCGGCATGAGCGTTGCATATTTGAAAGGGCTTAAGATGCAAGACTCGGGTTTTTTTCAACATAGTTCTGACGGAAAGGTGGCGAACATGCTTCGTCCAGAGTTTCCAGTTCAGTTGCTGGCCGAGATTCAAGAGGACGTAAATAGCCAAAAGGGCGAAGAAGACCTTTATGCTTGGACACAACTTCTTTCGATTTACCTTGGTGCTAAAGTGATCATTAGTCTTGATGAGGCGATGGAGCAGCTTCAAGGAAAGTTTTTCGAGAAGATTGAAAATAGAATCTACAAAGTTTTAAGAGAGGAGGATAACTATGCCTGAAAAGCTTTCGAGCGGTTCCAAAGGTAGGCAGAGGAACAATGAAGATGGTACAAATGAACAGAGAAATGTGCAAAAACAAATAGACGAAGATGAACTACCAATGCAGAGTGAGTCTTCCGATTCTGAAGCTGATGAACAAAAGGATTCAGAATCCTCTGCAGAAAGTCAAGAATTGCCAGATATGCTCGGCGACGGGCTTCCTAAAGAAGTGAAAGGAATCCAACGTGAGATTTTCCAGAGTGTTATGATGATGGCATCGGGGGCAGGTAATCCACTTTCAAAACACATTAAATCGGAACATATATCAAACTTAATCGAGGTCTGGAATAGTGAAAATGAAAACTCACATGATATAAAAAAGCGTAATATTGACAAAGCCAAGAGCGATAGGAATTATTCGCTTATTTATTATTTCTCGGGACTTGCATTTGCTGTCTTCATTATAGTGTTTCTTACGGATAACAACCCAAGTTTGATTGAAACTATATTGAAGTATTCTCTTGGAGCGATTGCGGGTCTGGGCGGAGGTGGTTTCCTTGTGTTGAGGAAATATACCAAAAAAGAGTAACTCTGAATCAATCTGACGCTTGGGATTAGCTTCTTACCTATTCATTCACCAGCGACTCCACCGTCACTTCCGCCAGAAACTCCACAATCCCCCGCTGGTAGGGCCGCCAGACCTTGCCGACGCGGGCGAGGATGTCTTCCGGGGCGTCGTCGAAGCCGGGCAGGTTGACCTGTGAGGGGTCGAAATCGTCGACCGCCCTGGCCACGTCCAGCAGGGTGATCTCGCCCGGAGCTTTCGCCAGCCGGACTCCTCCGCCACGGCCTCGCATGCTGCTCACCAGGCCCGCCCCGGTCAGCTCCTGCATCACCTTGCCCAGGAACGACGCCGGCATGCCCGCTTCCCTGGCCAGTTCCGTTACCTGTCGCCGCGCTTTCGGGTCGTCATGGATTTCCGCCAGCCGCACCAGCGACCGGACCGCGTAGCCCCAACTCTTGCTGAACATGCTGGTCCCCCGGTTCGTCTTGTGATGGTGTCGTGGATGGCAATGTACGGAATTTACGTCCCGCGTGCTCCCCATTTCGGTCCGGCAGACACATTTACCGTCTGCTAACAGAATGTGGTTACGTTACCGCTCAGAGGGCCGCAGAATCAACGCGTGCTCTTCTTGCGGTAGACTCAACCACGGGTGTCATTCACGCTGAACAGACTGTCGCAGAATGAGAGTGGGTTTAATTCTGCGACAGTCTGCTACGCGGGAATGAGAGTGGGCTGATTAGTCTGAAAGGGTACTGCCGGGGCTACGCGGGAATGAGAGTGGGGCCTCTGAGACAGTCTGAGCAGACAGTTTGGCCCGACTGCTTGCTGTCGGGTTTCCAGTTGAAAGGCCTGACAGTGTGCAATCGGGTGTAAACCGGGAGGCGTTGTGAAAACCGTAGTCATCACGGGCATATCGGGGATTCTGGGATCGGCGTTGGGACGGCAGTACATTCGCAAGGGCTGGCGGGTGATCGGCGTGTCGCGCAGGGACGACCTGGAGGGCAATGCCTTCACCGAGCTGCACACCAACCCGCAGGAGACGGTGGAGGACGCCAGAAAGCTGGTGGAGTTCAACCCGGACCTGATCATCCTCAACGCCGGCCAGATCGAGACCGAGGTGGGGGAGGGCGGCGTACCGCTCATGGACCAGTTCAACTCGATCACCCGGGTGAATTACCTGTTCCCGTCGTGGGTCAGTCTGCATGCTTCTCAGGTGGAACGCGAAACCCCGCTGGACATCATCGCCATCGGCAGCATCGCCGACGGCAGCCCGTCGTGTTTCGGCCCTGTCTACCACGCCAGCAAGATCGCGCTGCATTATTTCATCAGCGGCGTCGGCCCGATTGTCTACCACGCCAACGACCGGGTGCGGATGCGGCTGTACCGTCCCGGCGCGATCAAAGGCCCGCTCGCCTGGGCGCCGGTGAACCGTTTGAATGAGAAGGGCTACAAGATCCGGGCGAAACGGGTCAACTCCGCCCCCGACGGCGACCACGTGGCGCGGGTGATCGTGAAATGGATCGAGAGCGGCAAACCGGTGGGCACCTACGACGAGCCCTTCAGCTTCAAGATCTTCAAATACCTCTTCGCGTTGGCCCCCAACACCTTCTACCGCTTGCAGTTGCTGGGCTGGCAAAAAGGCAGTAAGTTTATCTGATCCGGCGGAGCGGGATCTGGTGAGTTGATCCACTTCTACGCCCCTCCGCTGAGAACGTCCAGCGAAGAGGGGTTTTCTATGCTGCGTAAGGTCTTGTTGTTGCTTGGCGCCTTCGGAGTTTTCCTCTGTGGTTCGTCGCTTCATGCAGAAGAGGAGTCGTCGCTGGTCCGGGAGGTGCACTCGGTGCGGGACTCGCTGCAAACAGGGCTGGATTCTCTGTCGAAGACATCGGTCGATCTGGTTGATGAGCGCGCCGACCTGTTGTATCAACTCGGCGGCTGGAACCCGTCGCCGTTCCTGGGGCCGTTGTACTGGTCGCAGCGAAGCAAGAACCTCTACGCCCTCGCTCAGATCAAACAGGCCAACTACATCGGCCTGGACACCCCGGAGGACTTCCCGGCCCCACGCTCCAACGCCGGCCCGGACAAGATTCCGCCCGACCCCACAAGCCGGCTGCTGCTCGATCTGCGCCGTGCGATTGACCGGGAGCAACTCGATTCCCTCGCGGCGCACTACACATCCCAGCTGGAGGATACGCTCTACTATCCCCATCGCATGCTGGTCGCTGCCGTACAGGCGCGGATTCAACACCAGCCGGACAGTGCGCTGGCGATCTGCGAACGGCTGCTGGACCGTCGCGTACTCAAGCTCAACGAGTGGGAGCTCACGCAGGCCACACCCGAACTGTCGGCCTCCATGGGGACGGTGCGTGACCCGCTCTTCGTCGCCCGCGCCACGCTGGTCATCGCCCGTGCGCTCGAGAAGAACGGCCAGTACCAGGAGGCGCTGGATACGCTGCGCTGGTCCCTACGCATGGGCGGCTTCAGTGACGACGCCCTGTTTCTCATGGGCTACAACCTGGTCCGGCTGGGACGAGTGAAAGAGGCGACCCGCCTGTTTGAGCTCGCCCTCGACGTGAACCCGTTCCACGAACGCGCGCATTACTTCCTCGGTAACGGCTACGCGCGCTACAACTACACTCAACTGGAAGAGCGCTATCCGGACCATTTCGAGATCGGCTATGAGCCCAATCCCATGATCAAAGTGCAGGCCTGGCTGGAGGAGGGCCAGCGCGACAAGGCGGTCGATAAGCTGGAACAGGTGGTGGAGTATCATCCTGAATGGGTGGCCCCGGCGATAACCCTGGCTTCGCCGGCATGGGAGAGTGGCGATCTGGAACGAGTGGAAGAGCTGTGCTTCGCGGTGCTGAAAATGACTCCCGAACATGGCCGTGCTCACGCCATCTTCGCGCGAGCTCAGGAAGTGCGCCGCATGCAGCAGTCGGTCTACCGGCAACGGGACGAGGAAGCATTCGCCAATACACCTATGCCCGATGTGCCGCGCATCGAGGAATACATCATCAACTGGAACAGCCTGACCGAACGCCACCAGAAGGTGGTGGCGCTGGCGGTGCATCCCTGGCGGTGCTTTCTGCCGGTGTTGATCGAAACCGGCGCGACGCACTACATCAAGCCGCTGCACATGAAGCTGTCCGAGTGTCCTTACATGCAGTCCCTGGCGGATGCCCGTATCGGCCTGGACTCACGGCTGTGGGACGATGTGCGCGGCTGCGGCGGGCATCATACCGTGACCGGAGTCGAGGACGTGGAACGCACCATCTACGGCGGCTCGAATACGGTGCTGCACGAACTTACGCACCAGGTCCACGGCATCCTGACCGAAACGGAGAAGCTGGAGATCGAGGAACTCTATCGTAAGGCCAAGGCCGACGAGGAAGCCGGCAAGGAGCGCTTCATGAGCCGCTACCAGGGCCTGACCGAGTGGGAATACTTCGCGGAGGGCGTCAACGCCTACCATTCACCCCGGCGGAACGAGAACGATCCCCGTGAGGTCGTCCGCGAGCGCCTGTACGACCTCGACCCGGCGCTGAAGACGCTCGTCGAACGGATGCTCGCCGTCGAGGACATGACGCCGTTTTATACCGTGGGCCGCCTCAACGCCGCCCGGGAGCTGATCGAGCAGGGCCTGGCGGACAGTGCGCTGGCCATGGTGAGAGGCATTCCCGAGGAGGACCAGGACGACCGCGATGTGCTGCTGATGACCAGCCACCTGCTGTCGCTGCTGAACCGTGACGAGGAGGCGGTGACGGTGGCGGAAACTGCGACGGAGCTGTATCCGCAGACGTCAGAGGGGTACGAGCAGTGGGCCTCGGCGGTGTTTTTCACCAACGGGTATCCCCAGGCCGCGCTGGAGCTGCTGGGCGAGGGGATGGTGCGCTCCGGCATCGATGAACCGCACCGGCTGTTTCTCGAAGCAGGCCGTTACCACTGGCTCGCGGGGCGCTACACGAAAGCCATTGCTTCGTACAACGCCGTGCTGGAGGTGCAGAACGATCACCCGGTGGCGCACTGGGGGCTGGGCGCCGCGTGGGGCGACAGCAGCATGACGGCGGTCAACAAGGCGCCGTCGGGGTTGCTGGACAGCGCCACGGTTCATTTCGAGAAAGCGCTGGCGACACGCACCGGCTGGCTGGATCTGCGGCTGGCGTACGCCCGCATCCTGCTGATGCACGGGGAAGTGGAAGCGGCGGACCGTCAGCTCGATGAAGCCGCGAACCTGCGTCCCGACCACCCGGACCTGAAGGCGATGCTGGCGTTTCGCGCGCTGCTGACGGAGCCGGAGAGCCTTTCGGAACTCATGACCGAAGTCACCCCCGACGCGCCCGACCTGCTGCGTGTGGTCTGGGCCTGCAAACTGGGACTGGAAGCGCGGGGGAAAGCCGGGGAGACGTTGGATACGCTCCTGCGGGAGATCAACGATGTCGTTCCGTACTGGGTGTATTCTCAGTCGGATTGGGAATACGAGGCGCGCGGGGTGTATCCCCGGTGGCAACGCGCGATGCTCGATGCGTATACTCGGTAGCCAGGCTTCCAGGCTGCATCAAGATGTCCAATGGATCTCATTCCTGCGAAGGCTGCATCAAAATGTCCAATGGATCTCATTCCCGCGAAGGCGGGAATCCAGTCATGTTAATATACTACAACATGTTAGCTATGAAAACCGAACGATAAATGCTGCTCTGGTGCTGAATTGCTAATGCCAATTCAGATCGAGTTTGAGTGTTGAATCACAGTTGGTTGGCCCGGCAGTTACATATCAGGGTCCAAGACAAACGAGTCAACCTGATCTGAAGTGGCACTAACCTTATATTTTCTTGCACCTTGCCTGGATCCCAGCCTACGCTGGGATGAGAGCGGTTTTTATTGTGATACAGTCTGCTTCGCTGGAATGAGAGCGGGGGCTACTCTGATACTGCTTGCTTCGCGGGAATGAGAGCAGATTCGTTTTTTTTACAGTCTACAGCGTTGATGCGATGGCGAGTACACAAGAAGAGTTCAAACAACCCCATGACCTCAACCGAACCAACACAACCCCAAGCCGGACGCACTTTCGCCCTGATCTGGGCGGGGGCGTACGCGTTCTCCTTGCATACCGGTATTTTCCTGCCGCAGGTGCTCGCGGTGGTGGGTGTCGGCGGCGCGGCGACGCTGCTGATCACCCGTAAAGCTGAACCGCCCCGGTATCATCCTGTCTGGTGGGTGTTCGCGGCGGCGGTGGCGGCGCAGCTCCTGTCCGCCGGCTTCAGCATTGATCCGGGGCATTCGTTTACCACCCTGGGCCGGTACTACATGCTGCCGGTAGCCGGGGCGTTCTCCGCGCTGGTGCTGCTGCGTGAACGGAAAACCCTCAACACCACCGCACTGTGGTTCCTGATCGGGGGGGCTTTCGGCGGACTGGTGGGCATCGTCCAGATCTTCACCGGTGTGGATCCCATCTACGGCCAGCACATCACCGGCCCTGATCCCGCAGTGACCTGGATTGACCTGTATGTCCCGCGCGGGCTGCTGAACATGCCGCTGACCTATGCGGGCGTGCAGATGATGGCGGTGGTGTTCTGTCTGCCCTGGTTGCTGAAGTATCGCGGAAAAAGGAAGGTCTGGTTGTGGGTGGCGTATGGGATCGTGGCGCTGTCGCTGCTGCTGGCGGGCAAACGCAGCCCCTGGCTGGGGGGGATGGCCGGGCTGGCGGTGTTCTTCCTTACTCGAGGGCGGAAGGTGGCGCTGATTATGTTGCTGGCGGCGCTGCTCGGGGGAGTGGGATTGTTCAGTATCAGCGGTGGTTTTCGGTCGCGTGTGCTGAATACCGTGCAACTGCGCACCGACAGCGAGAGCGACCGGTTGCACCTCTGGCGGGCGGCGTGGGACATGGGCCTCGATCACCCGGTGCTGGGAATCGGGCCGGGCTTGTGGTCGCGCTATGTGGACAACTACCTGCCTGAAAAAGATCCGGAAGACTGGATTGTGCGCATGAATCACAAGACCGGGGAAGAGGAGCATAAGCCGTGGTATAGCAAGGCGCACGCCCACAGTGATCCGATGATGATGTGGGCCACGGCCGGGATGTTGGGCACGGTGACGGTGTTCTCCACGGCGCTGCTGCTGTTGCTGGTCGGCTGGCGGGAATTGAAGATGATCGGTGCGGAAGACGCTACGGCGCGGGCGGTCTATTTCGGCGGTATGCTGGCGCTGGTGGCGTTTGTCGGAGCGTCGCTGTTTCAGTGCTACCTCAGTGATGGGGAGGACGCATTGACGCTGTTCTTCCTGCTGGGAGTGGGACTTGCCGCGCGGCAACGGCTGATGCTTGGCAAAGAGAAGCACGCTGAAGCGAGGGGGGCGTGGAGTCTGTGAGGCTTGAGCCTTATGAAGTGTTCTCTTGCTGCCGTGTGACCCCGACGGCTTGCCCGGCCGGGCTTCCAGGGCCTGTTGCACGAATTCTGATGTCTCTCATTCCAGCGAAGCAGACTGTCGCAGAATCAAACCCACTCTCATTCCCGCGA
>CAZYOC010000098.1:0-14852 GCA_964648415.1 uncultured bacterium
GAACCGTCTTGCCGGAACGTGCCGACAAAAGTGGCTTTCCGGCCGGGCTTCTAGCTCCGTACGCCCGGATCCTGCTGGAGTAAACTGCGGAAATGATCCTCCAGATGATGAGTCCCCACTTGTTCGCCGATGATTTCGCTGCTGCTCGCCGTGGTCATAAACTCCAGCATCGTATGGAGCCGCTTGTTGAAGGGTTTGATCACCGCCAGAACGGCCCGCATCGGCCCCACGGGAAAGTGGATGATCCTGGGCGGCTTCTCCAGCATGGCAAACGCCAGCTCCGTGATCTGGTTGTAGGTCAGTACATCGGGGCCGCCAACCACCACTTCGGTGGTATCGCCTTCAAGCTGATCGACGCACACCGCAGCCAGGTCCGCGCCGTGGATAGGATTCATCCTGTTCTCGCCGTTGCCGAAGAGATACATCCGTCCTTTCTGCGCCATTTTAAAAAACTCGGTCATGTCGTTGAAGAAACCCGTCCCGCGTACTACACATGCGGAGATCGGCGCGGCCTGCAATTCCCCTACAAACTTCTCCCGCGCTTCCAGGATGGCGTTGCCCGTAAACAACTCCGGCCGCGCCGCCGATACGAACACGAAACGCTTCACCCCCGCTTCCTGCGCCTCCGCCAGGACCACGCTGTTTGCGCCGTAGTCGACGTCCATGTAAGTGACTTTGTCCGTCTGTCTCGTGATCCCCAGACTGGAAAAGACACCGTCGATCCCGTCGCAGACGCCCTTCAGTTCTTCGGCCACGGTGGCCCGGGCGTGCAAGACCTCGTCCGCGCCGTCGACTGACCTGCCCGGCCGTGCAAGCGCCCTAACCCAATACCCTCGCCGCTTCAACTCGGTGACCACGTGCCCGCCAGAATACCCCGTGGCCCCGGCAACCAGAATCCGTTTCATGCCGCACCTCGCCGTTTGTTAATACTATTGACAGTATGCCTTGGGGCGACCTTCGTCAATAGTATTGACAAAACATCTAACGGTAGCAGTATCTGTATCACCTCCCCCACAATCGCGCCATTCTTCCCATAACAACCAACGGGCCGATCGGCCCTTTGGTTGTTATGGCTGTATTTCACGCAGTTTACTTCGGCCGCACCATGTTTTCCGGGCGGACCTTGTCGTCGAACTCGGCGGCGGTCAGCAGACCCAGCGCCACTGCGGCCTCCTTCAGCGTGGTGTTCTCCGTATGCGCCTTCTTCGCCACCTTGGCCGCGTTGTCATAGCCGATATGAGGATTCAGCGCCGTCACCAGCATCAGGCTGTTGCGCATCAGCTCCTCGATCCGGTCCCTGTTCGGTTCGATGCCCACCACGCAGTTGTCGGTGAAGCTGACCGAGGAATCGGCGATCAGGCGGATGGACTGCAACAGGTTGAAAATCATCACCGGTTTGAACACATTCAGCTCGAAGTGGCCGGTTGCGCCGCCGAAGTTGACCGCCACGTCGTTGCCCATCACCTGCGCCGCGACCATGGTCATGGCTTCGGACTGGGTCGGGTTGACCTTGCCGGGCATGATGGAGCTGCCGGGCTCGTTGGCGGGCAGGATCAATTCACCGATGCCACACCGCGGGCCGCTGCCCAGCATCCGGATATCGTTGGCGATCTTCATAAGGCTGGCCGCGCAGGTTTTCAGCGCGCCGGACGCCATCACCACAGCGTCGTGAGCGGCAAGCGCCTCGAACTTGTTCGGGGCGGTGATAAACGGCAGCCCGGTGATTTCGGCGATATGGCCGGCGGATTTGACGGCGAAATCGGGGTGGGTGTTCAGCCCGGTGCCCACCGCCGTTCCGCCCAGCGCCAGTTCATACAGGTCGCCCAGGACCGCTTCAAAACGCTCCAGCGCCTTGGTGAGCTGGTGGGTGTAGCCGCTGAACTCCTGGCCCAGGGTCAGGGGGACGGCGTCCATCAGGTGCGTCCGTCCGATCTTGATGACCTCGTCAAACGCCTTGCTCTTGACGTCGAGGGCGTCACGCAGCTTGGTGACGCTCGGGATCAGTTGATGGACAAAGCGTTCCGCCGCGGCGATGTGCATCCCGGTTGGGAAGGTGTCGTTGGAGGACTGCGCCTTGTTGACGTCATCGTTGGGATGGATCGGTGTCTTGCTGCCCATCTCACCGCCGGCCAGTTCGATAGCGCGGTTGGCGATCACCTCGTTGGTGTTCATGTTGGTCTGAGTGCCGGACCCGGTCTGCCAGACCACGAGCGGGAAATGGTCGTCGAGCTTGCCTTCGATTACTTCATCGGCCGCTTTGACGATCAGGTCCGCCTTTTCCTGCGGCAGCGTCCCCAGTTCGGCGTTGGTCAACGCGGCGGCTTTCTTCAGGATTCCCAGCGCACGAATCAGCTCGCGCGGCATGGTTTCGCCGCCGATTTTGAAGTTTTGCAGGCTGCGTGCGGTCTGAGCGCCCCAATACCGGTCCGCCGGGACCTTCATTTCGCCCATCGTGTCCTTTTCAATCCGATACTCCATCGCCTTCGTCCTCCTCTATGAGTTGAATCGCCTGCTTCAGCGAGACTTACCGAGTCGCAATATCGCAAATGGTGTGCGAGCTCGCCAGCGCTTGCACTCCATGAGAAGGCGGCAGACGCCGGATTGTCGCTATCAACAGCCGTCTGCGAGGAAAGCCTGGTTTGTCACTTGAAGTTTTTCGTGGAAGAGAAGGATTCCAACTGACAATTCTATTGTACATCTCCGAGAGCGGATACCGATATAATCTCTTGTTATTCTTGCGTATGGGGTGTTGGAAGCATCTAGAATCAGAGCCGGTATGCAAGAATCCTTTCACGATTCTGTAGAAAAAGCTTAAGTCATCGCAGAGGGATGCCGATATAACAGATGACACATGGGTGGTATCCCATGGTTTAAGTAAGATGGAGGCTTGCCGAGGAGCTCTTTACACCTTGCTTGCTCGCTTTTAGCGGCTGAGTAAAACCCTTGCTGCCAGACCCCGGTCAACCTCAGGCCGGGTTCTTGGCGAAAAAGGTGCGTAAGTCTTACCGTCTCGATAAGTCGTGAGACGCGGGAATGCGTACCCATTGAGCCCCGCCTCGGTTTGGCATTCATCACCTGCGACGGACAAGTTCTGCGGCTTGTCCGTCGTTTCTCTCTCCCTGCGGACACACGTACCTGCAAGCAGGACCGACGAGGGCGTAGACTAAAAAACGCTCTACCCCGGATATGGGATAGAGCGTGGTATCTGCTAATCTGCTGTTGATCTCAGGCAGCGACCTCGGGCACACTCCGCGGGAGGCGGCTTTCCATGCGTTCCGCCAGCACAGGTCCGTACTGGTGCAGTTGCCGGTGGATCCGGCGCGCACGGAAGGCCGAATTATCCATGGGATCTCCGCCGCGAGACTGCGCGGCCAGGGTGTGAATCCAGGCTTCCGCTACGAGTTTGCGCAGGAAACGCGCGGTACTCATGGCGTCGCGACGCTGTTCCGGCTGCGCCCAGGGAATCCGCTTCGCCCATGAAGCAATCTGTTCTTCCCACCGCTTGAGGTCGTCTTCGATATCCGTCATGCTGGGCATCTTCACCATGCTGAGATCGATTTCTTTCGCCATCCTGTCCCCCTTCTGTATACAATGTTGGTCAGGTGTCAACCGTGTAACGGGTGTATCAAATCGGATCACTTTGCCGATCCTGTGCCATAATATTGCAAAGGTCGTTCCGAAAATCGCCTCTCCGAGGCAATAGCCGATGCAGGAGTTAGGTATTATTCGACTTAGCACAAAGGATATTTCTCACGCCCGGCTCTCTCCGCCTCTTCATGTCTCCTCATCCCCTTGCGTTGCAAATATTGAAACAGAATACCGTTCAATACTGAAACAGTTGTGAATCTTCCCTCATTGTCAAAGAAGACCTGTTTTAAAGTGAAACAGTCCTCCTGTGGCTCCACGAGGGAAAATACACATCCCGACTACGTGAAAATATAGTTCTCGCCTGCTCCAGCTTGACACCAAGCGAAGTTTGTTCGTACCATGAACTTGCTACCTACGAAAGGAGAGTACATTGGCTGAGAAGGGTCGTTTCCCGAGAAAGATCGTCTGCCGACACGATTGCGAAATCACTGTTAAACCCTTGCGTCCCAAGGATATCCCCGATCTGATCATTCTGCATCAGGCCCTGCCCAAAAACGACCGCTCCCTCTTGCAGGACGACCTCGACGACCCCTATTACGAGCAACGGGTCAAGCGTCAGATCAAGGACGAGTATGTCTACCGCCTGGTCGCATGGCATGAGGAGCAGATCGTCTCCTCCATGGTGATGATCCGCAATCGCGCCAAATGGTTGCAGCATACCGCCGAGTTTCGCACCGTGACCCACCCGGACTACCGGAATTACGGCATCGCGACGCGTCTCATGGAAGAATCTCTGCCGTTCGCCAATTCAGTCGGCATTGAGAAGCTGTATTTGTCCCTGCTCCCGAGTCAGACCGCCGCCATCCGCATGGCGAAAAAGCTGGGCTTCACCCGCGCGGCCACGTTGAAGGATCATATCAAGGACAGCTACGGCCTCTACCACGATGTCCGGATCTATTCCGTCGACCTCGAAGCGGCGCATAAGCAGATGGAGCAGATGATCGCCGACTACCAGGAATACAGCGGCTGAGTCTATCGTTGTTCGAGTTTTCCACCCTCCTCCTTTTGGATGAGGGTTTTTTGTGAGCACCGTCCGCTTTCCGTTGGGCTGCGCGAGTTGACGTTTGTATATTCGGTCCGGAATAAGCATCGCCCACGAGTCAACCACGAGCTGCGCCATGCTGAGTCGCCTGCACATCCATTGTTTCGCCCTGATCGAAGACCTGGAGCTGAGCTTCGGGCCGGGCTTGAACGTGATCACCGGCGAGACCGGCGCGGGCAAGTCCATCCTGGTCGGCGCGATCTCGCTGGCGCTCGGAGCGCGCGCCAAGCCGAACACTGTGCAGGACCAGGCCGCCGCCATCGAGGCCGTCTTCACCTCCGCCCGGAGCGAGCCGGTCGTGCTGAAGCGGGAGATCCGTCCCGACGGCCGCAGCAAGGCCTGGATCGACGGTTCCCCCTGCACCATCACCGCCCTGCGCGAGGAGGCGGAAACCCGGGTCGACCTGACCGCCCAGCGTGAAGGCGCCACCCTGCTCGACCCGGACACCCACCTGCACCACATCGACCGCCTGGCCGGCCTGGTCGCCGCCGCCGCCCGGCTCGAGACCGCCTACACCCGCTGGCAGACCCTGTCCGAAAAGCGACGGCTGCTCGAGGCGAAGATCCAGCGGCTGCGTGAGACGGAAGAGCTGGCGCAGTTCCAGCTCGACGAGATCGAGACCTTCAACCCGCAGCTCGGCGAGGCTGAGGAGCTGGACAAAGAAATCCGCCGGCTGGAAGGTGCGGAAACCATGCTGCTGGGGCTGGAGCAGGCGGTGGAGGGGCTCGACCAGGGCGAGGATACGGTCAACATGCGGTTGTCCGCGGTGTTGCAGGAGGTGCGGCGGCTGGCGCGGATAGACGACCGTGTCGAGCCGACCCTGGAGAGCCTGGACCAGGCGCTGGTGCTGCTGCAGGAAGCCTCGCGCGACCTGGAGAGCCTGCGCTGCGAGGTGGAGCTGGACCCGGAGCGGCTGGAGGAGCTGCGGGATCGTCGCGGCCACCTCTCCCGCCTGATGCGCAAGTACGGCGGCGGGATGACGGCGTTGCTGCAAACCTGGGAAGACCTGCTGAGCCGCCGGCAGGGCGGCGAAGAGCTGGAGCGTGAGAAGCGCAAGCTGGACCGGGAGATCGCCGACCACGTCGCCCAGTGGGAAGCGCAGCTCGAGCAGGTGTCGAAGGAGCGCCATGACGCGGCGGCGGGCATTACCCAGCGCGTGGTCGAGGGCCTGAAGACGGTCGGCGTGAAGCGGCCCGAGTTCGCCCTGGTCTGGCGCGACGAGGAGGGCGACCGGGTGCGTTTCCCCAAAAGCGGCGAGCGTAAGGTGGGGCCGCTGGGCTGGGACCGTGTCGAGTTCCATATCTCGTTCAATCCGGGGCAGCCGTTGAAGCCTGTGCAGGATGTGGCCAGCGGGGGCGAACTGTCGCGCATCATGCTGCTGCTGAAGAGCCTGAGTCCCGCCGAGAAGCAGCCGCCGGCGCTGGTGTTTGACGAGATCGACACTGGTATTTCCGGCCGCACTGCACGGCAGGTCGGCCTGCGGCTCAAGGAGCTCTCCACCCACCGCCAGGTGCTGCTGGTGACTCATCTGCCTCAAATCGCCAGCCTGGCCGACCGGCATATCGTGGTGGAGAAACAGCAGGATGCGACCTCGACGACGGTGACCGCTCGGGATGTGGCGATCGGCGAGGAGGCGCAGGTCCGGGAGATCGCCCGGCTGGTGGGCGGCGATACCCTGACCGACGCGGCGAAGGCCACAGCACGGGAATTGATCGCGAAACAACGCTGAAGTTGATTCTGAAATCGTACCGCAAGAATGCATTCACAGGATGATTAGGATATCAAGGATAGTAAGGATGATTTTCTAATGAAAAGAAACTGGATTAAAACCTGGCATCGTCTTGACGACTTGGATTTCTCATACATGAATTCCCAAAAGAGAGATCATAAAATCAAATTCCTGCTGAAATCTACTATTAGAGGAAGAGCATAACAGTGAGGCAACACAGCCGAACAATATCCACTCTCATTCCAGCGAAGAAGACTGTCGCAGAATAGAATCCAATCTCATTCCAGCGAAGGCTGGAATCCAGACAAGGTGCAAGAATATAAGAGGTTAGCAATTCCGCACCAGAATAGGATTCGGCTAATGGTTTTCATAGTTAACATCTTGCAGTTTATAGATATGCCTGGATTCCTGCCTTCGCAGGAATGACACTCGTTGGTCATTCTGAAAGAGCATACTTCGCAGGAATGACACTCGTTGGTTATTCTGATACAGTTTGCTTAGCAGAAAGGACATCGTTTGCAATTCTTCGACAGTCATGCTATCAAGAATCCAGCGAATTTCAAGGCAAGCTGTTTCCCATTGCCAGGAGGCTTCTAGCCATCCGGTTCAACCGAATTTACAAAAACCGTCTCATCCCTTGCCCTCCCCGAAATGAATGAGTACCTTGCTTAAGGTTTCACCCACCAAGGCCACCGCACGAAGCTGTCTATCGCATCCCCGTGGAGCGTTTCGTCAGGACAGGTACGTTCTGAGCTAGCAGCATCGTTCAGAACCAAGCGCATCCACACAACAAGCACGGTGTACTCTGCACACGGGGGCGAGCATGGGCCGGAACTCTATTCGCACACTTCTCGTTGGTTTTCTGTTGATCACAGGCCTCGGCCTGACTCTGTCCACCAGCCACGCCCAACCCTTACCGTCGTTTTCCGACTACGCCTACATCTCCAACTCGGAGATCACGTTGGCGGGCGACACATTGGTCTGGGAGGGCGACGCGTTCAGCGGACCTTTCCATTTCAACTCCGTCTTCCGCGCCAATGCGGCGGTATTCACCGGGCCGGTCACCTGCGCACAACCGGAGTTCCAGGTCGGCGGGCAGTTCCCCGGCGGGTTGACTTTCGGCGCCGATTCCATCGCCTTCCCCGACTCCCTGCTGCGGCTACGATCGCAAGCGGCCGGCGCGGGAAGGCGATTTCACAACAACGGTGGACATTGGCAGAGCCGTATCACAGCCGAATATGGCTCTTTCCATCTCGCACAATGGGCGGTCGGCGCACCGTTCGATTCTTCGAATCTTCAAAACATGCAAGCCATTGGCATGGGTGTCAACGTATCCATCTTTGTCGAAGGCGACCTGGAGGTGGTCGGTTGCTATCCTGAGAACGGTGCAGGAAGCATCAACGGACAGATCGCTATCGGGTGCAGCGGAACCATGAAACTGCTGGACAATGTGCTGATTGAACCGTATACCGTGAACAATGTCCCCTATGAGATCCCGATAAGCAACCGCAACCGTGTCGCCCTGCTGGCGGAGCAGGACATTCTCATCGCCGACACGGACCGCAATGGCCGTGGAAACGGGTTCTTCGAGGGCAACGGTTCCCACGACAGCGCCCACATTATCATAACCGCTCAGATGATGAGCACACAGGGACAAGTTACCTTCGAGCACTACAACCACCCCGACGATCCCTACGTCTGGTGCGATCCCGATGGGCCGCATCCTGACGAGACCGACGAACGCGGGACGGTGTACCTGCGCGGCTCCATCGCTCAACGGGAACGTGGTCGGTGGCACACAGATTTCTGCGATGGCACCGGGTACGGCCTCGATTTTTATTACGATGCCAGGCCGAATTTCCAAACCGGCAGTTTTCCCGGTACAAATCCCGAGCAAGTTGTGATCCGTGACGAAGTGACCTGGCAGGACACAACGGTTTCCATCACCAATCCCATCCTGATCTTTGTGGATGGTACACTGACCCTCGGACCGGGAACCATTATCGAGGCCGACCTGCATCGAGCACCGCTGTTCGAAGGTGAAGGCAGGTTGATAGTTGATGGCGAAGCCGACAACCCCATCCAGGTTGACCTGGATGTCGCTGAGGGGTATATGGCGCGGTTGTTTGATCATAACTCGTTTGAATATGAAGGCGAAATCCATGAATTCCCCCTCTTTTACGGCCAGTATTGGGATGATACCTGGACCGGTTTGCACATCACCGCCGAGCGTCTTCGGTTTGACCTCCCCTACAACTTGGAAGACGCCCGAATCGTCGCCGATTATATCGAGCTCCACCCGGATTACCTCCGGCAAGAAGATGTGAGCAGCATTCGCCGGTCGCACCTGGAAGCGGAGCGGATTGTCTGTACGGAACCCTATCACATGTACGACACCTTTGAAAAGAACGTAGTGGTTGGGACTATGTTCAGCGCATTCAGCGAAATGAACCGTTGCACGTTCATCGATCCGGGCGATAACAGCTTTGCCTTGATCCTGCTCAATGAACTACCGAACCAGACTCGTTATCTGCGGAACCTGCTGTTCTCCGGGTATGATTCTGCGCTGGTGCGGGGGCAGGAAGCGAGTGTGCGCTATACGGCGTACCATAATTTCAACGGTGAGAATCCATTCTGGGAACCGGTTGAAACCTTTACAGGAATTCTTGAAGAAGTGGATCCGCTGTTCGTGAATCCTGATTCTGGCAACTACCACTTGCAGCCGGGCAGCCCGATGATTGATGCAGGGGCTTCGGCGATACCCGATGACCCCGACGGCACCCGGTCCGACATCGGCGCCTTCTACTTCGACCAGCTCCCGGTAGGCGAACAGGCTGACGACGATCCGCTTCCCGGCGAGTTCGCCATTGAGGGCGTCTTCCCGAACCCGTTTAACCCGACCACCGAGATCCGTATCGCCCTGCCCCGGCGCGGGGTTGTGCAGGTCGAGGTGATCGACATCCTGGGCCGCCGGGTCGCCACGCTGCATCACGGCGCACTTCCGCCCGGTCATCATACGTTTACGTTCAACGGCGCACGTCTGGCATCGGGGACGTATTTTGTGCGCGCGATTCAAGGGCGGGATGTGGTTGTACGAAAGATTGTGCTGTTGAAGTGAGTTTGAAAGTTGTAAAGTTCTAAAGCTAGAAAGTAAAAATGTAAGAAAGTTAAGAATATGAAATGGAACTGTTTTGTATCAATTCTTAATTCTTAATTCTTAATTTTTAATTCTTAATTCAAGAAAATCCTTGTTATCCTGAATATCCTTATCATCCTGTTAAGCATGCTTGACCAACCAGAGAAGGAAAGACCATGAAGCGTTCTACTCTGCTGACTTTGACGGTGCTGCTGATGGCGTCCTCCGTCCACGCCAGCCTGTTCAATAACTTCAGCCAGTACATGTATGTTTCGCAAACCGAGGAAACGCGTTTCGATGAAATCATCTGGTTTTGGTCGCCGGACACAATGTATGGTGCTGTCCACAGCAACGGCTTTATAGGGATCATGTACGCTCCGCACTTTTACGGCCCGGTGTTTACAGGTGAAGAGCAGTTCATCGGACCGCCTGAACCCGGCTGGTTCAATGTCGATCCCTACTTCAACTTCCCGCAGATCGCCTTTCCCGATTCGCTGCACGGGCTTCGGGAAGAGGCTGCCGCGCAGGGCCAGTTCTTCAGCGGTGAAGACAGCACTCTTCAGTTCCGGTGCACCACCGACGGCGACCGTTGGGAATGGATGGCCTGGTCGATAGATGAGCCCTTCGACAGCGCCCAGGTAGAACGCTTTGGAGACGTATGGTTCGGGGAGGACAATGTTCTTTTCTTCGATGGCCCGCTGCAAATCCTTGGTGAGGAAATCGCGGGTAGCACGACCATCGGCGCAAGCGGCGATGTGATCATCATGGACAACCTGCTGTATGCGCCATACACGACCGATTTGTTTCCGGAAGAACTGCCGGATACGTTGAGTCCCATGCTGGGGTTGGCGTCGGAACGAGACATCCTGGTCGGCAATACCTTCCCGAACGGACGCGGCAACGGGTACAACAACGACGGTACTCACGACGGCGCGCATGTCATCATCATGGCGGCGCTGCTGGCGTTGGGGGACGAATTCACCTTCCAGAACCACAACGATACCTGGGATGATTACATCTGGTGCGACCCTGAGGGCGAACACCATGGAGAACAGGACGAGCGCGGGACGATTTATTTGCTCGGCTCCCTGAGCAATTACCGTCGCGGCTATGTCCACCGTTCCAACTGCGGTGGCACAGGGTACGCGAAGGATTACATGTACGACTTCTGCTTCAGCGAAACCGCCCCGCCCCACTTCCCCGAAATCGACTGGGTTCCGCAAGACAACCTGGTGCAGGACGAAGTCTGGCAGGACACCACGGTCACCATCGGCCCGGACGACTCGCTGATGGTGTTCGGCGAGCTGACCTGGGGACCGGGCACGGAGGTGATAGTGGATGCGGACGCCGCTGATACTCCCATTCCCATGTTCGGCGCGGAGTTCCATGTGGACGGCGCGCCGGACAACCCGGTCGTGCTGGAGTTGGAAGGAACCGGCGCAAGGCGCTTCGGCGGAGGCTTCAGCGATTTCGGTACGGATTCGGTCTGGACTCACTTCCAGATCCACGGTCCCACGGTGGACTTGGCGCTCGATCTGCCGCCTGCGGTCTCCAACCTGCAGGTCGAAGCCGACAGCCTGACCCTGCTTCCGGTGTTCTCGGTGATGGAAAACGACAGCGCGTGGGTCGATGTGGATTCCTCGGTGCTGCGGGCGTCGCAAATCGTTACGGTTAGTCTGGAGAACCCGGACAACTTCCGCCGGTTGAGCCGTAGTGAACTGACCGGCGCTATCACCAACCGATTCGACACCATTGACCACTGCACCATCTTGCTGGATAACGCCCACACGCTCCACAACGCCCTGAACAACCCTGTGGAGATCATCAACACCTGCATTACTGGCGGCGAGCAGTTGATCAGCGCCGATGCGCCGGTCACGGTCTCCTATTCGGCTTACCAGGCGACCGGGGATGAGCCCTTCAGCGAGCTGGTGACAATGGGCGAGGGTATACTGGAAAACGTTGACCCGCAGTTTGTGGATCCGCAGGCGTTCGACTACCGGCTTTTGGAAAGCAGCCCGATGATTGATGCAGGGGCTTCGGCGATACCCGATGACCCCGACGGCACCCGGTCCGACATCGGCGCCTTCTACTTCGACCAGCTCCCGGTAGGCGAACAGGCTGACGACGATCCGCTTCCCGGCGAGTTCGCCATTGAGGGCGTCTTCCCGAACCCGTTTAACCCGACCACCGAGATCCGTATCGCCCTGCCCCGGCGCGGGGTTGTGCAGGTCGAGGTGATCGACATCCTGGGCCGCCGGGTCGCCACGCTGCATCACGGCGCACTTCCGCCCGGTCATCACACGTTCACGTTCAACGGGTCTCATCTGGCGTCAGGGACGTATTTTGTTCGGGCGTTGCGGGGGAGTGATGTGGTTGTACGGAAGATTGTGCTGTTGAAGTAAGTATGAAAGTTGTAAAGTTCTAAAGATAGAAAGTAAAAATGTAATAGTGGTTCTTGCAAAGAATCGAACACACTAAGATTCTTAAGTACCTGTTTATTCTGGATTCCTGCTTTCGCAGGAATGACATCATGGAACATTTCATTCGAGAATTACTAAAGAAAGTTAAGAATATGAAATGGAACTGTTTTGTATCAATTTTTAATTTTTAATTTTTAATTCAAGAAAATCCTTGTTATCCTAATCATCCTGTTAAGCATGCTTTAGTCCAGGTCCAAAGTGTTTCACATAAAGGAGGCTAAGATGAACGGTTCACTCGCAACGCAGCGGCTGTTGGTCCTCTGTTTGATCGTCCTGCTCGGTGGCATCCCCTTTGCCCACGCGCAGGACAGCCTGAACATGCAGCTGGAATTTGGTGAAGAATCGGTGGGAAGCTTTCACTCCGCGAAAATACACTCCAGCGGCAACATCTACGTAACCGCGCGCCGGACAGGCATCCTCGTCTACCAACCGGACGGCGACGCTTTCGCGTTGTTGCACCAGGTGGACCTGCCGGAGCGCTATTACCGCAACATGGAGCTGCATGGGGATACGTTGATGGCAGCGGGTTTGGACAGTATCTATTTCTTTGAGATTGAGGACGATGCTTCCCTGTCACATCTGGCAACGCTTTCAACCTGGCTGGACGATCCCTGGGTTGACGTCGCCTATTACATCCAGTGGGAAGGCGGGCCAACTCTGTATATGGCGGGTTCGAGCTACCTGTTCATCTACGATATCTCCGACCTCCAGAATCCGCAACTCCTTTGGGAAGCTGAGCTCATCGACTTCATGTCCGGATCAATCCGCGACATCTCCGTCTCCGGCGAAAAGTTGGCATACACCCTTGAAGACTGGGATAACGATGAATACACACACTACAACTATCTGCTTGATATCAGCGACCCGGAAAATCCACAGGCGGTTGCTCAACCTGAGGACTTCCCGTTTAGCGGGTATGACGCCAGCCTGGAAGGGGACCGCATGGTCGTGGCAGAGGATGGCGAAGTGGCGGTCATGGATGTCAGCGACCCGGACAACATCCTCCTGGAAGGATACCTCCCTCATGAACCGGACGAATCCCACCAAAGCCCCCGAATTCATGATGGCTATATCTATGCGGTCGAACCCGACCTCGAAGAAACCCGGCTGTTTGCCCATGATGACGTTGAGGGGTGGCGGCAAACCGATGTGCTGGATCCAACCTACACCATCATTTCCGTTCATTCCTTCGATAACACCACGGTCGGGGCCTCCTGGAACCGTGGGATGCTGACCTGGACGTTCGACGATAACGATGGTTTCGCAGATATCATCAGCTTTGACCCCGTGGAGACCTGGAGCCGGATCACCCAGGTCGGCGACGCCGTCTTGTTCGAAAATCATCCGGAAGCGGTCAAGGTGTACGGTGTGAACGACGCGGATGAGTTCGTCATGCGTGGTCGTTTGAGCCCGCCCGTGGTCACGGCCAGTCAGATCCTCGCTCAAGGCGACAATCGTGCTGTCATCTCAGCGCCGGAATACCAGGATTTCCTGATAACAAGCCATACCCAGTTTCTCGTGTTGCCGGACGATGAGGAGCCGCTTGGCATACGGATCAGCAACGGCTTCATCACTGAGGGAAGGTACTGCGCCTCCGGATTCAGCGATTACCTGTACTTCTTTGACAAATCTGGAACCGGCAGCGCGCTTGAGGTTATTGACGCCACCGACCCGGATAACCCGGACGGGATCGCCTCACAGCCCATGGATTCGGTGTATATCCGAGCAATGCAGGTTTATGACTCTACCATGTACATGCTGGTTGACTATCCAGATAACCACCTGACAAACCTGCGTGTCTATTCCCTGGACAACCCCGAACAGCCTGAACAGGTGAACGAGATCCCATTGAACGACATTTTCAGCGGGATGCGGCTGTTCGAGAACCAGCTGTTTATCTTCGGCTATGGCAACGATGTGACGGTCTATTGGGTATTGAACCCACGAGATCCCGCCTTTATGCAGACGCTTGACCTCGACTTTGACACCCGCTCCCTGGATTCCTGGAACGGCTACTTGCTGGCCACTCTATACAACCGGGACTCGGGACATGTTCGCTACGCTGTATTCGATTACAGCAACTACTCCGCCACTCCCCCGCTCCTGGCGTGGTACGAAAAGGACGTCCTGGCGTTCGGGCGGAGCGCACGGTTTCTGAGTGATGGCCGCGTTGTGACCAATTGGGGATTGGGTTACGGGGTGTTCGAGTGGGAGGACACCGGCGTGGATGATACGCCCGCCCCGGCGCGTCCCGGCGAGCCGGTCCTCTCCGCCTACCCCAACCCGGCCAACCCGGAGGCGCGGATCTCGCTGACACTGCCGCAGGCTGGCGAAGTGGCAGTGCAGGTGTTCGATGTGCTGGGGCGCTCTGTGGCGACGTTGCACGAGGGCGCCTTGCGGGCGGGACAACACAACTTCCGTTTCGGCGCGCAGCCCGGCCTCGCGGGAGGGGTTTATTTCGTGAAGGTGCAGACAGAGCATCACACAAGGATACAGAAGGTTGTTCTTTTGAAATAGGAGTGAAAAAAGTAACTCAAAGTGAAAAAGGTGAAAAGCGAATACTTATAGAGTGGTTCTTGCAAAGAATCGAACATACTAAGATTCTTAAGGACTTGTTTATTCTGGATTCCTGCTTTCGCAGGAATGACACTCGGTAATGACACTGGTTGTGTCTTGCGATGGGGGCATGGCCCGATTTGCCACGTCCGAATCTTGAATCACTGACGACCGCCAGCTATGGATGACGCCGGCAAAATCTATGCATCTCTGTATTCTTAAGCCGGCATGGCCCGATTTGCCACGTCCGAATCTTGA
>CAZYOC010000099.1:0-14717 GCA_964648415.1 uncultured bacterium
TGACGCGCTCCCGAAGGGCTTGTTTCTGATGGGCAATTTCTACGTTGATTTCGCTGAACGTAGAACCACTATGCCGGCGCGAAATCGCCTTGAACTTGACTCATCAAGAAACAAGCAGAAACGTTCATACCTGGCGCAATGGACCACTAGCCTGGATATTGTGTGAACAGGCGGCATGGCCCGGTTTTCGGTTGAGGTGTAAGACATCGCGAGGAGGGTATCGGACCAGGCGCCCTGGTCGAATCACGGGCGAGACGCCCGTGCTACAAAGCTACCGTCCAGTATTTACCTGCGCCCCCTCTTCTGCGCGCTTCGCAATTGCCCCGCGCCCCTGACGCTGCTACCTTGGGAATCTGACGGAGGAGGCGATGCACACATATCAAGCCACAGAACACTCCCGGCGCATGGGCATCCGGATTTTACTCGGATGCCTGATCGTTCTATGGGGGAGTCTGACCGCCTCCGCCGCCGGCCCCATCCGCGGATTTGTCCTCGACTCCACCTCCGGCGAACCTCTTCCCGCCACATCCGTGGTCATCAAAAACAGCAACCGCGGCGACGCCACCAACCTCGACGGTTACTTCTCCATCCCCGGCTTCCGTCCGGGACGATACACCCTGCTTGTCAGTCACCTGGGGTATCATTCCGCGGAAGTGGATGTCCGTGTAACCGACGAACTGATGGACCCGTTACGAATCCAGTTGCTTCCCGCTTCGATTAAACTGGAGGAAGTGGTCGTCGTCGCCGATCAACGCAAGGACACACGTGAGAGCACACGGGTCTCCACGATCCCGGTCGACGGCTCCACGGTCCGCATGCTTCCCTCGCTGGGCGCGGAGATGGACCTGATGCGGGCGTTGCAGGCCATCCCCGGTGTGAAAGCCTCCTCGGAACTGTCCAGCGCCCTGTATGTCCGCGGCGGCAGCAGCGACATGACGCTCATCCAGATGGACCAGAGTACCGTCTACAACCCCTCGCACCTGTTCGGCCTGTTCAGCACATTCAACGCCGACGCGGTCAAGCACCTGGAGCTGATCAAGGGCGGATTCCCGGCGGCTTACGGCGGACGAGCGGGAAGCGTGCTCGATGTGGTCACCAAGGAGGGGAACCGGAAGAAATGCGAAGGGCTGGCCTCGGCGTCGGTCATCTCCGCACGACTCGCCATCGAGGGACCGTTGCCCAACGACAAGGGCAGCTACGCGGTTTCCGGACGCCGCACCTACCTCGAGCCCATCATCAGCATCCTCAAGCAGAGTCCGGACTTCGCCGATCTGCCGGACTACTTCTTTTATGACGCCAACGGCAAGATCAACTGGGACTTCTCGCCCACCACCACGCTGACCGTGGGCGGCTACACCGGCTTCGACGAGCTCAACGCCAACTTCGGCCCGGCCGACAGCAAGCTCATCGTTGACACATACTGGGGCAACCGGACTCTGTCCTCGCGGCTGCGTCATGTGCTCAGCGGCTCCATGTTCCTGACCGTGGGCGCAACCTACAGCCTGTACAAGAGCGGCAACGGCGTCACCAACGAGGGCGCATCACTGGGCGAGTTCCTCAACAGTTTTCAAGAATTCAGTGTCCGCAGCGATCTGGAATGCAACCCCGGCAAAGGCCATCACATCAAGACAGGGTTGAAGGCAAATCACTACCGCACCGCCTTTGAACAAAGCAACGACGAGGTCGACTTCATCAAGGTGGACTCCACCACCTGGAACGCCTCCTGGTACGTGCAGGACGCCTGGCGCTTTCATCCCAACTTCGAGACCCTGCCCGGTTTCCGGCTCTACTACCACGATGCGGGGGAGTACGTACGGGTCGATCCACGTTTCGCCCTGACCTATCACCACGACGAGCGCACGCGCATCAAATTCGCCACCGGCCGGTACACCCAGTGGATCAACGTGATCACTTTCGGCGAGGGCGTCAGCTTTCTCGACATCTGGACTCCCAACGACGGTAGCCTGGACCCAACCTATCTCTACCATTACGTGCTCGGGTTCGAATACGACCCCGGCGAAGCCTATGAGTTCACGTTTGAGACCTACTACAACGACATGCACAACATTGTCACCTTCAACAATACGGTCGATCAGGGACAAAGCAACGCGGATGCGTATCTGCAGGGCATCGGCTACGCTTATGGGTTCGAGTGGATGCTGCAACGCAAGTTCGGCCGCTGGACCGGCTGGCTGGGCTACTCGCTGTCGTGGGTGAAGTACCGGTTCCCGGATCAGCCCTTCAACGAAGGCGACTGGTTCCACCCGAAATGGGACCGCCGGCATGACATGGTGGCGATCTTCAATTACAAGCTCAGCCAGCACTGGCACGTGTCCTCGCAATTCCGGTACCACACCGGGCAGGGCTACACCCGTGCGCTGGGCCTGTACACCAAACGCTGGCCGCACATCGACCCGGAGTACTCCGCACGCGGCAGCCGTTGGATTCACAAAGGCCTCGAGAACAACTACCGCCTCCCCGCCGACCACCGGCTGGACATCAATGTGACCTACGATCACACGCTGTTCGGCCTCGACGCGAAAGCAGTGCTGTCACTCTACAACGTGTACTCACGCCGTTCCCACTGGGCGCGGTTCTATGATACGGACAAGAATCCGGTTGAAATCCGGGACATCAAGCTGCTGCCGATCCTGCCGCTGCTGGGTTACGAGGTGAGGTGGTGATATGAAAACACTGATACCACTTCTGCTGCTACTATTCATCGCCACAATTGGCTGCGATTCCACGCCGACCGAGGTGGCGCAGTACGACCCGGAGCCGGTGCTGACCGCTTACATGGAAACCGGCCAGCCGGTGGGCGAGGTCTACCTCGAATGGGTCTGGAAATACATCGAATCCTACTACGATGTGAATGAGGCGGGCATTAAAGACGCAACCATGACCCTTTTCCCCGTCTCCGGCACGTCCACTCGCTGGGATACGCTCTGGTTCGAGCATGATCTCGCCGGACGTTATCTGCCGGTGGATACGGCCTACGTGATCGAAGCCGGGGTACGCTACCGTATGGAAGTCGACCAGACGTTGGAGGATGTCCATCTTACAGCGGAAACCACCGCGCCGGACACCTTCTCGCTGAATATCAGCAACCCGGCGGTGACCATTGATGACACTACTCTGTCGTTCAACCACAGCGACCCGTTGAATCCCTTCTTTGTTCATGAGGGTAAAAGCGTACCGGCGCGTCACGCCTGGGAGATCCTGCCCCGCTTTAACCGGAACGATCCCATTCTGCGGTTCCACTGGAGTGAATCGGCGTATGCAGGCGGCCGCTTGATCAGTGTGGTCGCACTCACCGACACGTCACATCTGCGGTTCCTCGACCCGGACAAGTGGGATGAAGAACCGGAGCCGGAAGACAAGGGGCGTTCCGGTGTCGGCATTATCCCCGAGTATCAGCAGGGGTTGGACCTGTTCTGGATCTTCTTTGAATGGGTGGGTGCGTACCGGATCGAGCTGATCGCCGCGTCGGAAGAACTGTACCGCTACTCCTTTACCTCCATGCCCATGGGACCGCCCACCACCAGCCAACGCCCCGAATCCAATGTGGAGGGCGGGCTGGGCATTTTCGGCGTCACTTCGACGAAGACGATGTACTGGTACATGCAACGCACCGCGGCGGAGTAAAAACGCCGGCATTCTCGCTCCATTTGTCAGCACCGGGCTTAAAAAACCCCGGTTCCAAAACGGAATCGGGGTTTTGAACTCGTCGCCGGGCAGGATCAGGTCTCCGCAAACAACGCAGACGACCTGACACAACCCACAGTGTCATGTCAGATCGTGAACGTAGAGGAGATCTGACATAGCTGCGCCGTGATGGGTGGATCAGGAGTGCGCTTCTTCCTCTTTCTCCATCGGCGCTTCTTCAGGCGTACCGACCATCTTGACCGTTTCCGCCGTCATCCCGTACACCACCGCCTTCTGCGGGGTCAGGAAGTAGGTCGGCTCCGGGCAGACGTCGCCCTCTTCCTTCGGCTCATGCTGGTGCATGGTCCACACGCCTTCCACCTTCACCTTCTTGCCGTCCGAATTCAGCGGGAACGCGAAGGAATGGTCCGGGCTCTTCACGTAAAACTTCTGTTCCGGATCCTCGCAAGCGAACGAGATCCAGCAGCCGGAACCTTTGCACAGGGCGGAGATTTCACCCTCAACAACCACCGTGGAATCGACATAGTTTGTCGGCTCCATCAACAACGTCTTGTAGTCGGTCACTTCCGCGATGCTGATCGGCTCCCCGATAGCAAACATGGCGTCGGCCGCAGTTTCCATCTCACCGGCCTTCTCGGCCTTCTGGCACCCGAACGCCAGCAGCACCATCCCTGCCAGCCCCAGCAATACAATCTTCCTCATGGTCCACATCTCCTGTAATGGATTTTCCAACCGTTGTATGCAAAATCGCGCGGCATGGTTCCCCACGCCGCGCGAAAGATACGTCCACGTTTTCTCGAAATGCAAACATCAGAGATTGCGCAATTCAACTATTTCCATATTCGCAAGGCATCTCGCGAGTTCGGTTGGGTTTATTATGGTTTTTCGCGCTCAATAGCTGCTCGAGTCGATCACCACCTTGCCCTTGAACACACGGTAGATGTACACGGAATAGCCGATCACCAGCGGCATCCCGATCAGGGCGATGATCAGCATCACCAGCAGGGTGCGCGGTGTCGAGCTGGAGTTGTAAATCGTCAGGCTGTACGCCAGGTCCAGGCTCGAGGGGACCAGCATCGGGTACAGGTTGATCGCCACCACGCCGATCAGAGCCGCGATAAACACACACGAACTGAGGAACGCCTGGAAGTACTTCCTGGCTCCCAGCAGCACCGGGATCAGGATGAACGACACCAGGAAAACGATCATCAGCAGGATCACCAGCAGGTTGAAACTGGCTACCTGGCGGAACAGGTATGGCGCGATGAACGCATAGTATACTGTCGCCAGCAGGTAAAGAATCAACGAGGCTCCATAGAGACGCGTCGCAATCATGTGCATACGGTCACGCAGGTCTCCGTCGGTCTTGAGCGTCATGTACAGTGCGCCGTGCATGGTGAACAGCACCACGCTCAGGACTCCCACCAACAGCGACGGCGGATTGAGCAGACCGAAAAACTGGCCGGCGTAGTGGCCGTCGACCTCGATCGGGATGCCTTTCAAAATGTTGCCGACCGCAACCCCGAAGATCAGCAGCGCGATCAGGCTGCCCACGCCGAAGCCCAGATCCCAGACCTTCTTCCAGCCTTCGTCTTCCATCCCGCCGCGAAACTTCATGGACACCGCGCGCAGGATCAACCCCAGCAGCACCAGCATCAGCGCGAGGTAGAAGCCGCTGAACACGGTGGCGTAGACCACGGGAAACGCGGCGAACAGCGCCCCGCCGCCGGTCAGCAGCCAGACCTGGTTGCCGTCCCACACCGGCCCGATGGCGTTGAGGTGAATCCGTTTCTCTTCATCGGTCTTCGCAGCGAACAGGTGCAGCACGCCAACGCCCAGGTCGAACCCGTCGAGGATCGCATAGCCAATGATGAGCACACCAATCAGCATGAACCATGTCGTGTTAAGATCCATTAGGCCGTCACCTCCTTCCCGCCCTTCAGTTCGGGTACGCCATGATCCACTTTCTTCTTCAACAGGAAGATCCAAACGGCTCCCAGCAGGGTGTAGATCAGGCTGAGCACAACCAGCGAGATCATGATTTCACCTGCGGAAACGTTGGTGGAATGCGCATGTTCGGTGCGAAGGATTTTCCAGACCACCCAGGGCTGGCGTCCCACCTCAGCGGCGATCCAGCCGAACTGGCTGGCCGCCAGCGCCAACGGCAGTGTCAGCACCCCGATCCGCAGGAACCACTTCCATTCATACAATTTCTTTCGCCAGAGCAGAATCAGACCCGCACCTGCATACAGGATGAAGAACAGCCCCAGCTCCACCATGTTGTGGTAGGAGACAAACGGCAGCCAGAGGGGCGCCAGGTTCTCTTTCGGGAACTCATTGATGCCTTTCACCTCGGTGTCCGGTGAGCCGCCCACGAGAATGCTGAGCAGGCCGGGAATCCCGATGGGCGCGACGATCCTTGGTTCGGGGTCGCTGACCGGGTAGCCGAAGATCAGGAAAGTGGCGTTAGTCTGAGTCTTGTACACCCCCTCCAGCACGGCCAGCTTTTCCGGCTGAGTGTGCGCGACCTGGGTGGCGTGACGGCTGCCCAGCGGCTCCGCCTGCAGGATACTGGCGATGAACGCCACCAGCAGGCTGATGCGCATGGCCTTCTTCATCAGCTCGGTGTCACGTCCCTTCAGGATCATGTACGCCGAGGCCGCCACGACAAAGAACGCGCCGGTGATGATGGAGGCGTTGACCGTGTGCAGATACCGGATCATGGTCGAGGGGTTGAACACCGCGGCCCAGAAATCAGTCAGTTCGGCGCGACCCAGGGTCTCGTTGATGACGTACCCGGCGGGGGTCTGCTGCCAGGAGTTGGCCACGATGATCCAGAAGGCCGACAACGTGGCTCCCACCGCCACCATCAACGCGCTGAACCAGTGCGCGCCCTTGGAAATCCGCCCACGGGCGAACAGGTACACACCCACAAAGAACGATTCCAGGAAGAAAGCGAACACTCCCTCCGCGGCCAGCGGCGCGCCGAAAATGTCGCCCACGTACTTGGAATACTCCGCCCAGTTGGTGCCGAACTGGAATTCCATCACGATGCCCGTGGCGACTCCCACCGCAAAGGTGATGGCAAACAGCTCGCCGAAGAATTTACCCAGGCGAGCATACTGTTCGTCGTTCTTCCGCCACCCGATCCACTCAAAGACAACCAGCAGCCAGGCCAGCCCGATGGTGATCGGTGGAAACAGAAAATGGAAACCAATCGTCACGGCGAACTGGATGCGCGCCAGCAGCAATGCTTCCATGCTTGCTCCTCCTCCCCTTCAGCTCAAACCGAGCTGTGTCTTGTAGACTTGCAAATTCTGACATCGTGAAGGGAATAACAAGGGATGTGCCGCACATCACAAAAAAATCAGAGGTCGTAAAAACGAAGATCCTTACCGCTTAAGGCTTTGGAAATCCAGACAATCTGGCCGGTGTGGCAGGAGAAATGTTCCACGACGTGAACAATCGCGGAGAAGCCGGTGGTGTCCAGCCCCTGGATGGTACGCGGCTCCAGCAGGCGCGCAAGGTCATGCTGTTGCAGGAGAATCTCGCAAGCTTCGTCAACCGTCTCTTTGAGCGCCGCAAACAGCTCCGCCGGTGTGGCTCCTTCGGAGGCGGCGAACTCCGCATTTCGGTCGCGGTTGTCCTCGTCGCCACGGAATCCATGCTGTATCCACTGCCGCACGTTGCCATTCAAGTGCAGCAACAGGTTGCCCACACTGTTGCCGGCGTCGTTCGGGCGTTTCCACAGGGTTTCCGTATCAAACGCTTCCAGCGCCTCCTCAATCCACGGGAGGTAGTAGCCCTGGAGACGATAGACCGCTTCTGCAGCGAGGGCATGATCGGGATCAGGTATGGGGTCGGGACGGTTCTGCGGCTGGCGGGACTTCATACCACGGTCGCGTCGTCTTGCGCTTTCGCAACTGCGGCTTCTTCGGCGTCGAGGATGCGTTCGAGCACACTCTCATCACCTTCATGTAACGCTCGAAGCATCTCCTCCGAAAGCGCTCCGTTAACACGATTTACGCCCTCAAATTCCGCCTCCTTTTTCAGGAGCGACTCCTTCAACGCCGCCAGCGCCACCTCCACCATCTCCTCGTCGGGTTCACGAGTGGTGATGTGCTGCAACCAGAAGCCCGGCTTCACGGCGGGCTGCCAGAGCGGCTCCTCGGCGTGCTTTTCCGCCAGGCGCAGCACTTCATACGAGAGCCCGGCGACCAAGGGAATGAACGGCAGGTGGAACAGAACGCGCCACAAGGCGGACACACTCCCCTCGCCGAAGGAGTACCCGAGCGCATACACTGCGCTGTCCAAAGCCATGAAGCCCAGCATGGTCAGTACGGCCGCCAGGATCAGAAAACTGGTGCCGCAACGGGGATGCAACCGGCTCTGGGAACAGGCGTTGGCGGTGCTCAACTCGAGCTTCTTCTCGAAGGTGAAGATACTCTTGTGCTCCGCGCCGTGATACTGGAAAACGCGCTTGATGTCGGGAATCAGCGTAATGGCGGCCATGTAGCCCAATAGCAACAGGATCCTCAAGCCGCCGGCAATCAGGTGGAAGACTATCTGGTTGTCGTTCTTCTCGATGAGCTGAGCGACCAGGTACGGCGTAGCCATGAACAGCCCGATCCCCAGCGCAAAGGCGACCACAAACATCAGCCCTTCCAGGATGCGGTCCCAGACGGTCAGCGGTTTGTCATCCTCTTCCGCGGCGATCTCACCGGACCAGCCCAGCGAATCGATGCCCAGTTTGAGCGCTTCAAACAGCCCGAGCGCGCCCCGTAAGACAGGCAACCCGGCGAGCTTGTTACGCCGGGTCAGAGAAACGAAGGGATAGGCTTTCACGCGTACTATCCCTTCCGGATCGCGTACAGCTGTCGCGACCCGCCAGGGACTGCGCATCATCACACCTTCAAGAACCGCCTGACCGCCCACGGTCAACGGTTTCCTGCTTTTTTTGCCTTCCGCCACAGGATCAGGACTTCGGCTTCATGCCGTACTTCTTGTAGAACTTGTCTACACGACCGGCGGTGTCGACCAACTTCTGCTTGCCGGTGAAGAACGGATGACAACTCGAACAGATTTCAACCTTGATGGTATCTTTCTGCGTGCTGCGTGTCTGCCAGGTGGCGCCGCACGCGCACTCAACGTCCACGTAATGGTATGCGGGATGGATGCTTGCTTTCATCGTACTCTATCCTCTCAACTGCTGGTTTACCAAAGCCATGTAAGGTAACGGCCCCCGGTTGCCGGTGCAAGCGTCGCCCCACCCCGGAGCCTCTCGCCCGCCCTCCGGCAAATGCCACGGCCAAGGGCAAAAACTACCGTGTCGCCGTCCGGTTAGCGTCGCGCGCCACCGGTATGGTCAAACTACACCAGCGCCATACCTGGATCAACTCCATGGTTGTACGTGTCAACCAGCCGGGAGTTCCCGAACATATTTTAAGTTATTTCAATCACTTACTCCTCCAATCACGGATCATTCCCGCCAGAATGAATCAACTCGCGCCTCAAGGAAACCTGGAGCGCCTCTCCCACTTTCAGCGTAACCCATTCCGGCACACGATATGCTTCACCCATTGCAGGGGAGAACTCTCTACCGTTTTGAACAGAGGAAGGCAGACACCATGCCCCGCATTTTGTTTCACTTTCAGCGTCCCGTACAGATCGCCGCCTTGAGCCCGGTGATCGCCCAGCTCCGGAGCCTGGGTGATTTCGAGCTCGGAGCGTCCATCCAACCGCTGAACATGGTCCACCTGGACGGTTTCACCAATCCGGAACGCAGCCTCGTGGACAAACTGAACCTGCCGATTATCGACGATGCTCACGCTTGGCGGCCCGACGCGACGGTCATGGCGGAGAATTACGCGCCCCGGTTTGAAGGCTGCGGAAAGCTCATCCTGGTTCCGGAACGGCTCTCCAGCAAGGGCTATCTGTTCACACAACGCGACACAAGCAAACGGGACAACCTGCTGGACCTGATCTGCGCGCCCGGACCGCTGCATATGGATGCGCTCAGTGCTTCGGGAAATGCCCTTGCGGAAGCCGTGGAAACCGGGTTTCCAAAGCTAGATCCGCTGTTTTCCCCCGCTGCGCAACGTCCCGGAGAGCTGAAAATGCACGCCGGGATCGACCCGGAAAAAAAAGTGCTGCTGTTCGCTCCCACCCATGAGACTCCACGCTCCGCGGTTCCCATCCTCTGGACCCGCATACGGCATCTCGCCAGTGAAGAGAGACACCTGCTGATCAAGCTCCACAACCGTTCTCCCTTCGAGTGGCGGATCGCCTTTCGTGAATTGGCGAAGGATCATCCGCACATCACCAATATCCTTGAACCGGACATCACCCCTTACCTGGGCGCGGCCGATTTGATCATCTCCGACCTGTCCTCGGCCTATCTGGAAGCCGTCCTGCTCGACAAACCGGTCGTCCTCTACCGTAACCCGAATTACCAGCAGTATCCCTTCTATCACGCCGAAGACATAGAATACATCTGCCGCTCGGCGACCACGGTCGTCCGCTCGATAAAAGAACTGCATGAAGCAATTGACGACTCCTTGACCCAACCCGGGCGGTTGCAGGCAGAGCGGGCGGACGTGGGACGCAAGCTGGACCGCCGGCAAGACGGCAAAGCGGCGCTGCGTGTGGCGAACACGATTAAACGCCTGCTGCAGCAACCGGTTGTTTCGGTTGCCGCCAGGGACAGCGGCTCGCTGGCGACGACGACTGTCCTGCTGCCCCTCCACGCCGGGGACGCTTCTCTTGTTGAAGCCACTCGTTCCACGCTGGAGCAGGCCGGTCTGTCCTGCCAGGTGCTGCTGCTCGGGGCGTCCCCCCAGGATTCGGCCTGGTTTGAAGCGCTGGCGGAATGGAAACCGGAGGCCTCAGCTCCGGGCGAGCTGGAATCGCACCGCTACATCCAGCAGGCCGAACACCTGGTCTGGTTGCAGCCCGGGGTCAGCGGCTGGCGGAAGTGGCTGAAACGGCTCCAGGCGCACCTTCTGCGCCAGACGGACAAATTCGCTGTCGTGCCGCAAATGGGATATGGCGCGCCGGTGCAGGACCCCGAGCTCAGGTTGGGAGCCGGCGCCGGTGAAGACGGCAGTTACGAAGAACTGGACCAACAGGTGAAGCTGCGAATCCCGGGCGAAGTGATTTCATTGAATGCACCGGCAGGAAAAACCTGTATCCTGTTGAACAACCGTACCGGGAATCGCAGCACGATTTTGACGCAGCTTGAGGGAGCCGATCCGAACTTCTTCACGCCGGACGGCCTGGTTGCGATGGATGTGATCATGCAGCTCCCGGTCGAGAACCGCATTGACGAGCGGCATTGGTCAGCGCCTCTCGCTCCCGTTCAGCAGGAACTCGCCCTCCAACGTGTGCAGGAGTTGAAAACCTGGATCCAGTTACCGTTGGGCATAAATGTCGACACCATTGAGAACCGGCCGAAAACTGCTGCGGGCAACGGCGGCGGCTCGGCTGGCGATACCGCTGCGGAGAACGCTCCGCTTCGGTTGGCAAAACACTACCTGCATCGCGGCAAACCGGAAGCGGCGATACGGCATGTCCGGCGCGGTCTGCAAACGACTCCGGATCATGAGGAGCTGCTACGGCTCGCCCGCGAGCTCGGCATCAAGGAAGTACAGGAGGAACAGTCATGAGAATCGTCTACTACGCGAAACGGAACCTCCATATTCCGCACCTGTTGCCGATCAGCAACTGGATCCGGGACAACCGCCCGGATAGTATGCAATTCTACGCTTCGCCGCCCTACGTGCCCTCGGTGGAGAACATGCCGGGGATCGGGATTACCGACGACCAGCGGGATGAGCTTCAACAGGTGGGGTATGAATGTGTCGGTCCTTCACACCTGCGTGATCTGAAGCCGGAAGTGACCGTGATGGCGGACGCCGACTTCGGCGGCATCGACTGGCCCGGCCGTATTGTCAACGTCAACCACGGCCTCATCTCCAAGGGGACGTTCTATACACACCGCTCTACGGTCCAACGTGAGAATGGAGCGGACCTGATCCTGGTTCCGGGATCGTATCACGCAGAAGTGTTGCAGCAGGTGTTGACTACCACCGTGCTGGCGACCGGCTTTGTCAAGTTCGATCCGGTGGGACGCAGGGAACTGACCCGAACCAGCGCCAGGCAGCGTCTGGGTGTGCCGGCGGATGCGCGGGTTGTGACCTTCGCGCCGACGTACAATGTCGAGCTGAGCGCGGTGCCGGTCCTCACCGACGGCCTCCGCACACTGGCGCAACAAGGACTGCATGTGGTGGTCAAGCTGCACGGCATGTCGCCGGAATCCTGGAAACAGATGTACCGTCTGCTGGCGCTGCTGGAGGTGAACATTCATTATGTTGAAGCGATGGACCTGACCCCCTCGCTGGTGGCGGCGGATGTGGTCATTTCCGACGTCTCCTCCGCTTACATGGAAGCGATGGCTCTGAACCGACCCGTGGTGCTGGTGAACAACCCGTTGCGTGAAAAATTCCCTGCCTACGATCCCAGCGACATCGAGTACGCCTGGCGTGATGTGGGCGTGGAAGTTGAAACGCGGGGTGAAATCATGGATGCGGTGCAGCACTGCCTTCAGAATCCGCATGACAGGGAAGAACGCCGGAAACACTATGGACCGAAACTGGTGGGGCCGATCGACGGGCGCGCGGCTGAACGCGCCGCTTCCGCAGTTTTACAGGTGGCGGCCATGGAAGAACGGGAACGCAAGCAAGCGTTTGTCGAATCGGTGTAGAACCGCCAGAAATGTGCAGCCGCGGGGTTTAACTTTGACCATGTAGCGCACTGAATCAGTCGAAAGCCAGTAATACTCCCCTCGAGGAGACAGAACGGGCTGAGAGCGGCTCCGAGACTGGCTTGGCGAGCTCTCCTTCTTGTCTGACCATTCCACCGCCCCGCTAAACACTTTCTTAACAACATCTTAGCAAAACCAGTTCTTGTTTGCGAACCGTGATACTACGGAAAAAACTGTATTCGAACAGGTCTCTCGGGGTTCTCATCCCTCGCAAAGAAATGTGCGATTTTCGTTTGAGACCTTGATTCGCAAGGAGAATACGCTATATTTCCGCTAGTACAGACGGACGCAAGTGCGGCTTTCGGGAGGGGCCTCAGCTCGGCACGGTATCGAAGCGCCCTTTCGCAGAGTCGAGACAGAATGTCAGAAAGACAACGAAAGCAGCTTGCCCAAGGATATTGATTCCGTTTAACCAAGGAGGACGGGATGAACAAGGCTGAATTGGTAGACGCCATCGCCAAAGAGACCGGCGAAACCAAGCGCAGTGCGGAGAAGTTCCTCAACGCCTTTGTCGACACCGTGATGGGAGCGGTCGCGAAGGGCGACAAGGTCAGCGTGGTTGGCTTCGGGAACTTCGAACGTAAAAAGCGGGAAGCCCGGAAGGGCCGCAACCCCCGTACCGGCGAAACGATCAAGATTCCGGCGAAGAAGTATCCGGCTTTCTCCCCGGGCAAGGGCTTCAAGGACGAAGTGGCCTGACATACGTTTTCGCTTGCAGGTTTTGCGCGACCTTCCGGGGTCGCGTTTTTTTTCTCCCCCAGCGGCTCGCGGTCGCCCGATTTCTTGAAACCGCTTCGGACGGACCTTGCATAGCGGCTTCCGCTCCTCTATTTTTGCAATACCAAACCAAGGGGGCGTACATGCAATACGATAAAGATAACATTTTCGCCAAGATTCTCCACCGTGAGATGCCGGCCAACATCGTGTTCGAGAACGATCACGTGATGGCGTTTGAGGATGTCAAGCCCCAGGCGCCCCATCATTACCTGATCATCCCCAAGGTCGAAATCCCCTCGGTCAATGAGTTCGAGGAGGAGCACAAGCAAATCATCGGCGAGATGGTGCTGGCCGCGAAAGCGGTGGCCAGGGAGCTTGGCATCGATCAGAAAGGCTACCGGCTGGTGTTCAACACCTATGACGATGGCGGCCAGGAGATCTACCATGTCCACCTGCACCTGCTGGGCGGACGCCGGATGAAGTGGCCTCCGGGGTGAGAGGCGGAGACGGCGGCGTAGACCATTTGCGGACGGCGGAATCCGGTGTATATATTCTGTGATTCCGTTTTTTTCGTCCATATTACAGGCACGCGAAGGAGGTGAGTGCGAGTGCCGTACATCAAAGTACGTGAAAACGAACCGTTTGACAAAGCGTTTCGCCGGTTCACCAAGGCGTGTGAAAAGGCCGGTCTGATGGCGGAAGTCCGTAAGCATCAGCGTTACGAGAAACCCTCGGAAGCCCGTAAGCGCAAGTCGAACATCGCCCGCCGGAAGATGCGTAAGTTGCAGGCCGCATTGGACCGTAAGGGGCGGGTATAGTGCTTCATTGCGCCAGCTATAGTGCTTTCTGATGGTCAATTTCTACGTTGATTTCGCTTAACGTAGAACCACTATGCCGGCGCGAAATCGCCTTGAACTTGACTCATCAAGAAACAAGCAGAAACAGTCATACCTGGTGCAATGGCGCACTAGTTCGCCGGGCCTGTCCCGGGAGAAGAGGCGTCACATGGAAGAACAACTGACCGAAGCCATCAAGCAGGCGATGAAGGCGGGTGATAAGCCTCGTCTTATGGCGCTCAGAGCGGTGAAGTCGGCGTTGACCAACGAACGCACTCGCCACGGTGGTCCCCTCAGCGAGGACGACGCGCTTAAAGTGGTGGCGTCGCATCGCAAAACGATGCAGGGGGCGCGGGAGCAGTATGTCGAAGCCGGCCGGGATGAGATGGCCGAGCAGGCGGCGGTGGAAATCGCTGTTTGCGACGACCTGCTGCCTAAACCGTTGACCACCGAAGAACTCCAGCAGAAAGTGGATGAAGCGATCAAACACTCCGGCGCGGTCACACCCAAGCAGATGGGCATGGTGATGGGACCGTTGATGAAGCAGCTGACCGGACGTGCAGATGGCAACGAAGTCAAGCGGCTGGTCATGGAACGGTTGGGGGGCTAGTGCTCCGTTGCACCAGCTATGATGCTTTCTGAGCTGCGTCATTTGCCTCAGGACAAGGCGCATCTTT
>CAZYOC010000100.1:0-14640 GCA_964648415.1 uncultured bacterium
TGATGTCATTCCTGCGAAAGCAGGAATCCAGAACAAACAAGTACTTAAGAATCTTAGCATGTTCGATTCTTTGCAAGAACCACTCTAGTTAGATCGGACGTTATTAGCCTGCTTCACAGACTGTCGCAGAATGCGAGAGGAATCTCATTCCAGCGAAGGCTGGAACCGGAACGAAGTGAAGCTTGCGGTGTCCTGTAGTTTAGGACAGCCGTGAATCCAGTCATGTTTATATACTACAATATGTTAACTATGAAAATCGAAAGATGAATGCTACTCTGGTGCTGAATTGCTAACATTATGTTTTCTTGCACCTTGTCTGGATTCCAGCCTTCGCTGGAATGAGAGCAGTTTCAATTGTGATACAGTCTGGCCGGCTGGAATGCGAGTCGTTCCTGTTGTGATACAGCCTGTTCGGCAGGCTTCTCTTAGCCCCCGGCTTCGGCGGGGAGTTGGGTGAGCCATACTATTCTCTCTCGCTTCAGCGTGCTCACAAGCTGATTGACTCTCGCATCACTCGTCCTACAACGGTTCCGCGACGGCGATTACCCAGAACGTATTGTCCACCGTCACCCGCACCCATCCGATCACGCGTTGCCCGCCGGTTTCCCCCGCTCCGGGCGCGCCGGTGCTGGTGTATTCCCCCCAGCCGTCCTCTTCCGCCAGCATCTGTTCCGCCAGCTCCACATGCGCCGGCTCGTAAAGCCCCCCGTCGTTGAAGTAGCTGCCGTAGAACTCATCCGCTTCGTCGAAAATCACGCGCCCATTCGCATCGAGGAAAAACACCCCTTCATCGGGGTGGGAATCGATGGAGTGGTAGGCCATGGTGCGGCGCGTGAGCGTGTCCAGTTCGACTTGCGCCAACAAGACACCCTCTGTCGGTTCGCCGAAGGGCTGCACACTGCGGGCGTGGTAGTACAGGTGAGCGCCCTGCGTGGTTTCCCACACGTCGCCCACCGCCGGCTCGGCGGTTTCGAGGGCGATGATGAAGGCGTCCGAGGAGCTGACATCTGTGGCGGTCAACGTCGTGTCATACAGCAGGGGTGCGGCGCGCTGGATGGTCCCGTTCAGGTCCACCGCCGCGGCGAAGGTGATGAAGTCCTGCACGGTGCCGTGCAGTTGCAGCAGGGAATCGTAGGCCGCATTGGAGGCGAGCTCCACCGATTCCAGGTCACGCTGCCCCTCCATCAGCCGCAACCGAAGCATATTCAGCATGGTGTCGACCTGCTGCCGATACCCGTAGGCGAGGTCGCGCACGGCCCGGCCGCGTTCAGACGGCAAGGCGTCATCGTCATCATCGTCGCTGTCGTCACAGCCTACCAGCCAGAAGGAGGACAGGGGAAGCAACAGGGCGAGCAGCAACACCAACAGGGGGCGGGGTGAGCGCAGGGTCAGCATGGGAACTCCGGGTTCAAAACAGGCCGAGCAGGCCGAACTTGACAGCTATGTATCCAATATAGGCAATCAGCAGCAGCAAACCCGCCGGCCGGCCGATTTTTGACCAGATCGCCAACAGGGCGAGGGGAAACAGAGTCAGAAAGCCATAGAAAACGAGATCCAGATGGATTTGCTCTTCGATTTTGATGGGGGCGAGAGTCGCGCCGGTTCCCAGGACGAACAGGGTGTTGAACGCGTTGCTGCCCAAGACGTTGCCGATGGCCAGATCGCCGCGGCCCCGGTAGGCGGCCATGCCCGAGGCGGCGATCTCCGGCAGGCTGGTGCCCACGGAGACGATGGCGATTCCGATTACCCAACTGCTCACGCCCAGGAGAGTGGCGATCTGAATGGCGCCGTTGACCAGGAGCTGCCCGCCGCCGATCATCGCGCCCAACCCGCCCGTAAGTAGTAACAGCGACGGAAGAAGCGGCAGCTCGGGAATCTCCGTTTCCACCAGCGTCCGGCTTGGCCCGCGCAAGCCCTGGAGGACGCGCAGCACCATGATCACGGTGAAGACCAGCAGCAGGATACCCTCGAAGCGGCCGACGCTACGGTCCCAGCCCACGCCGATCATCAGGATCATCACCACCAGCGCCATGGGGGCCTCAAACTTCAGGGTCAGTCTGGGAAGAGTCAGGGCTCCAACCAGCGCCGCAACGCCGAGGATCAACGCCAGGTTGGCGATATTGCTGCCGACCACGTTGCTCAGCGCCAGGCTGGGCTGGCCCTTCAAACCGGCGGTGACGGTGACCACCAGTTCGGGTACGGAGGTCGAGAACGCCACTACCGTTGCGCCGATGACAAAGGGTGCAATCCGCAGCCGCGCCGCCACCGACGCCGCACCGCGTACGGTTCCTTCACCGCCCACTATCAAGAGGGCGAAACCGGCCAACACCGCCAACACCGGCAGCAACATGCGTTCTCCTGGTTACGTCGTCGAACCGCTGTCAGTACGCTTGGTAAAGAACGTTCGTTCCAGCAATTCACTCTTTTTCTTCTTCAACACTTTTTTCACCCAGCGATACCGGATCTCCTGCCTGTCGCGCTCCGACAACCCCCAATCGAGTTCACTGCGGTGCATCCGGGTGATGACATCGTGCAGGGTTAAGGCGACGCTGACAGAAATGTTAAAGCTCTCCGTGAAGCCGTACATGGGAATCCGCACCCGCTCGTCCGCAAGCTCCAGCGCCGTGTCGGTCAGACCGGTCTCCTCCGTGCCGAACAGCAGGGCGACCGGTTCCTGGATGTCCAGGTCCGGCAACAGGTTGTCGGTATGCGGCGTGGTGGCGACCAGGCGATAGCCGCGCTGCTTCAGGCCGGAGAGGCAGGAGGTGGTGTTGTCATGTTCCGGTGTGTTCCACCGGTGCAATTCGACCCATTTCGACGAGCCCAGTGTGATGGATGGGTTGATGGTATACCGGTTCCGGTTCTCGATGACATGCAGCTCCTGGATGCCGAAACAGTCGCAGGAGCGGACTGTCGCGCTGGCGTTGTGCGGCTGGTAGATATCTTCCAGCGCCACGACGATATGCCGGGTGCGTTGGGCGAGCACCTCGTCAAACCGTTGCCCCTTGTTCTCGGTGATGAAGCCGCTGAGGTACTCGGTCAAGGCGACCAGTGTCGCGGTGTCCAATGTGGTTTCGTCTGCCATGGGTGCAAGCTACGCGCCACGGGGAGCGGGAGCAAGACTCTATTGTTTCGTCTCATCCGCCTCTTCCGGCGGCGCATCCAGCGGGGGAGCAGGTATTTCCGCGACGTCGGCATGGCGTTCATACAGGCGTTTCAGTTCGCTGATGCTGAGCTTCAGGCTCCACAGGCTGATCAGCCCCATGATCGTGAGCGTGACGTAGTTCAAAGCGTGCATGGCCGTGGCGAAGATCGCGCTGATGGAACCGGGCACGCCGAAGAAATCGAGCCCGATCATCACCGATTTGTGATACGTGCCCACTGCGCCGGGGGCCGAGGGGATGCTCATGCCCAGCGCCGAGACCACCGTGATCGCCATACTCTGGATAATGGCCAACCCTTTCAATTCCGGGTAAGCGTCGGAATTGGTGAGCGAGAAGGCGTCCAGCACGAACTTCATCGCCAGGGCATACATGAACCACAGGATAAAGGTGGATACGAGCACCTGCGCCATCATCCGCCAGTTCTTCAGAACACCGAGCCCGTTCAACAGGCTGACAAACATGGCGGCGACTTTCTGCAAGAGAGGGCGTCGCCCATAAACGCGCCGTCCTACCCAGGCTTCAACACGCTCCGGCGTACGGGACAGAACGTACCCGATCAGCAAGGATCCCAGCACGCCGGCGACGATGATCAGCCCGCCAACCCGCAACCATTCCGGAAAATCATAGGCCAACAGCGAGATGCCGAAAATCATGCCCAGTCCCAGAAGGTCAAACAGCCGATCCAGGGCGCAGGTAGTGAGCACCGCAGGGATGGGCAATCCAGCTTTCCGCGCAAGCAAAATCCCCCTCAGGACTTCGCCGATCCGGAAGGGGAGCACGTTGTTCATCAGGTAGCCGATATTGGTGGTGTGGAAGGTCAGCATCATCGAGGTTTTTCCGATGGGCTCCACCAGCACTTTCCAGCGCCAGGCCCGCACCCATAACGAGATAATCAGGGTGAAGAACGCCATGAACGCCGGGCCGTAGCGTAAGATACGGAAGACTTCCTTCAGATCCTTCACATTGAACCGAAGCTTGAACCAGCCCTCAGCGGCGGTAAAGGGAAAGGCTTTGATGATACGTGGAAAGGCGGTTTCGATAGCGATCCGGTTCCGCTTCTGAATCGCCCGTCGATCTGGATTTTCCGGCAGATCGCTCGCCGCCGCGAGAACCCCGGCGCCAAACTGCGAGGGCAGCGTCTCGACTTCCATGGACCGATTGATCGCCGCGACCAGATGGGCGACAAGCGAATCGCCGGGATGATTGTGCAGCGTGTATTGCTGGAGCCAGTCCTGCCCGGCGGGGCTGAGACGCGAAACGATCAACAGGTCGCCGGGACGTTCCCCCGACTTGATCGTCGTCGCCAGGGAAACCGGGTCGCGCACTTCCTCAATCAGAACAGGAAAAGTGGCCGCGGAACGGCCCTGATACCATCGTACCGGTTGAGGGTCGAAAAAGACGACATAGATCAGCACAATGCTGATGCCGAAGCCCAGGATCTGTTGCAGCAGGTTGCGGTTCATGATGCCTTATCGCAGGTCGAATACCTGGACGCCCTCCGGTATGGTTAAGGTAAAGCGGCCGTCATCCAGGGCCGGATCCCGGTTGATCTCCGTCAGGATGAACGTGGTGCGGTTGCCGGAATCATCGGTCCATTCCATCCGGCGCGTGATGTAGTCCTCCGCATCCACCCAGACTTTCACCTCGCGTACTCCCAGACCGGGCTGCTTCGGAGTCAGCTTCATCATGTACGCCGGACGGTCTTCCACCACGGACTCCATGGGGTCGCCGGCGTCGAATTGACGCGGATACTCAAAGAGAAACGCTTTTGGGAGTACGCCCTGGGCCTCCTCCAGCGGCTCCACGATTACCTGCCGGCTGGCGATGCTGTACCGCCATAAGGTCTCCCCGTCGGTCACCATGATCTGCACCGGAGTCTCAAAGCGGAACTTCTTGTCCCCCTTGATCTCCATCGTGCCTTCCGTGGTTTCCACCTCCCCCGCGAGCGCCCACTGGAACTCTTTCCGGAACGAACAGGAAAACGCGTCGAGGTCTTCATAGGTGTCCTGGATGTACCGGATCAGGCGGCCGCTGGAAGGCGGATCCGCCGATGCGGTTTGCCACGCCGGCGTCATTGCAAGGATGCCGGTCAAAAGACTGACGATCAGGCTGTTTCGTATCACACGTAGTCCTCGATATCTTCCGGTCCAATCATCACTTCCCGGGCCTTGGAGCCCTCAAACGGGCCGACAATCCCGGCCTGCTCGAGCTGGTCCAGGATGCGTCCCGCGCGGCTGTAGCCCACTTTGAGGCGGCGCTGGATCAGCGAGACGGACCCCTGCTGGTGACGCACCACCAGCTTGACCGCCTCCTCGAACAGCACATCCCGCGCCCCGTCGTCAATATTGCCCGGATCGCCCGCCACATCCGAATCGGCGGGCGCTTCCAACTTGCAGGTCTTCACAAAGGCCGGCTGGTTGGCCACATGCGCGATCAGCCGGTGCACTTCTTCGGTCGAAATAAACGCCCCATGCAGCCGTACCGGTTGCGGGGAGGCGTTGGTCATCAGCAACGCGTCGCCCTTGCCCAGCAGCGACTCCGCGCCGGGACGGTCCAGGATGGTCCGGCTGTCAATCTTCGACGCTACCATGAACGCCAATCGTGCGGGGAAGTTTGCCTTGATCACGCCGGTGATGACGTCCACCGAGGGCCGCTGCGTGGCGACCACCAGGTGAATCCCCACCGCACGCGCCATCTGCGCCAGCCGCGCGATCGGCTCTTCCACTTCCTTCGCCGCGGTCAGCATCAGGTCCGCGAGTTCGTCCACGATGAGCACGATGTACGGCATCTTTACCGCTTCATTCCCGTCCTCATCGGGCTTCACCTTCCCCTTTTCAACAAACTCGTTGAACTCACCGATGCTCCGTACGCCTACCTCGGCGAGATAGGTATACCGCCGCTCCATTTCGCTGACGATGCTCTGCAACAACGCGACGGCGTTTTTCGGCTCGGTGGCGATGACTTCGTCGGCGTCGTCCACGAACAGCAGGTGATGCTTGCGCAGTTCGGCGTAGGCGGACAGCTCCAGCTTCTTCGGGTCCACCATGGCGACCAATACATCTTCCGGCTTGTTGCGCAGCAGCAGGCTGGCGATGATGGTGTTGATGCAGACCGATTTCCCCGAGCCGGTGGTGCCGGCGATCAGCATATGCGGCATTTTCGCCAGGTCGATACAGAAAATGTCACCCTGAGCGGTTCGCCCGAGGGCCATCAGCAACGGTTTGTCCGAGCTGCGGAAGGTTTTCGTGTCCACGACTTCCCGCAGGTAGACCATGCGGGTATGGTGATTTGGAACCTCAATGCCCACCGCGCCCGCGCCGGGAATGGGGGCCTGGATACGCACCGCCGGCGAGGCCAGCGCCATCGCCAGGTCGTCGTCGAGCGAGGCGATGCGCCCCACCTTCACACCCGGCCCCGGCTTCAGGTCATACCGGGTGATCACCGGCCCGGGATGAATCGCGATCACCTTCGCGGATACCCCGAACTGCTCGAGAGTCTGTTCGAGCAATGTCGCCTGTTTCCGGAGCGCCTCTTCGTCCACATCCGCCGCATCGGGGTTGATGTCCGGCTCTACCAGCAGAGTCACCGGCGGGGGCGCATATTCGGGTTTCTCTTTCTTGCCGTTCGCTTCTTCGTCGCGCTGAGCCGCCAACGCGGCAGGAGTTTTAGAATGATCCCGCTCCGGGTCCTTTATCTGGTCCAGCACGATTTCCGCGTCCGACGGCGGATCGTCATCTTCCGGCTCCGCCAGTGTGATCGGATCGAAGGATTCTTCCGGCGGCTCGGAATGGGTTTCCTCATCGTCGTCATACGTGTCGGCGATGGGGATTTCATCGGGGTCGTCTTCCGGATTGTTCGTCTTATTGGGCTTCTTTTCTTTCTTTTCACGCTTGAGCTTTTGGCCGGCTTTGCCGAGGCCGCGTCCAACCTTCGCGCCTACTTTTTCGCCCCGGTCCATCACCTTGGCCCAGCGGATGCCCAGGAATACGGTGAGGAAGATCAACGCGATAGCGGACAGGATCAGGATCGCGCCGGTTTTGCCGAACCCGGTGAGGGTCAGCTTGGCCAGCTCCGCTCCCACGAATCCGGCTCGGACATACGGGTCAACGTCCTCCGGGCTGGTCACTGCGAACACGCCCCAGACGGTGGCGGCCAGCACCGCGGCGAAGATCAGAGGGAAGCCAATCCGCCAGGTCCATTTAAAGCCTTTTGAACGGATCAGTTCGATGGCGAATACGATGCACAGCAAAGGGAGCGCCAAACTGATGTAGCGGCCAAATGTGGTCAGGATCAACGCGCAGGCGACATACGCGCCGACCAGGCCGAGCCGGTTTTGAGGAGGATCCTCCATCCCCAGAAAGGGATCGTCCGGATGAAAACTAAGCACCGCCAGAATCAACAACGCCGAAAATGCGAGCAGAGCGATCCCGATCACGTCCCGGGCGCTGCTGCGACGCTTTTTCGGAGCCGCCTTCTGCTTCTTCTTGCTGGTTTTACTTGCGCTTTTTTTCGCCATTACCTTATCCTCTCGCCAACGGAAAGTACCCCGAAGCCGAGCACGGGCGCAAGAGGAACCGGCCAAGGGGTTCTTCCCCGGGAAATGGTTGATTATATTCCGGGGCGATCGTTATATACGTACAGGGCTCTCGTGAGGCAACTCCCCAACATATTGACCATTCTCCGCTTTCCCCTGACCGGGCTGTTTCTGTATGGGTTCCTGCAGCCGGAAGGCGAGATCACATGGCGGCTGGTCGGCATCGCGGCGTTCATGCTCAGCGCGTTGACCGATCTGCTCGACGGGATCCTGGCGCGCAGGATGAATTCCGTCACCAAAATCGGCGCTTTCCTGGACCCACTGGCGGATAAAGTACAAGTGCTGGCCGGGTTTACCGCGCTGCTGCTCCGGCCCGATATGGGGTGGGGCGGCTGGAAATGGGTGATTATTGTCGCCGTCCTGATCATCGCCCTGCGCGAAGTCGTCATCACCACCTGGCGTTCCATCAAGTTCGCCAGAAGCAAACCGCCTCGCACCTCCATGCTGGCCAAGGCCAAGACCATGACGCAGATGATCACCCTGATCGTGGCCTTCTCGCTGCTGGGACTGGCCGACCTGCTGCAACTGCATCAAACACTCTATTTCGCGATCCTCATCTTCATAGGTGGCGGCATCCTCGCCAGCGCGCTGCTGGCCGCCATGAGCGCCTACACGTACCTGAAAGCCTGACCAACGGATACCATCATGATACGCACCCTGCTCGTTTTATCCCTCGCCGGCCTTTTGCTGTTCACCCCTGGCTGCGGAAAGAAACCCGCGGAAGAGAAAACAACCCCCGCCACTGACGCTTCCACCGCCGACACCCTGATGATTGAAGAGGTGGTTCCCGGCGACGTTCCGGTCTGGGAAAAAGGCGTCCCCTTCAACGAGAACACGATGAAGGCGACCATCTCCATCCGCAGCGCTGAGCTGCACAACCTCTACCTGCGTAACGAGAAGCAGAATCCCGGGCTGCGCGGCATGTTGACGCTGCATTTCCTGGTCCATCCCGATGGCGGCGTGTCCGATGTCACGATCAAGGAGTCGAACTGGAATGCGCCCGCCGGAGAGATCGTCGCGGACAGCCTGGTGTGGCTGGTCGAACAGTGGACCTTCCCGCCGGGTGTGGAGAAACCGGTGGGTGTGACCCAACCCTGGAGTTTTGTCAAGGAGTAGAATGCAGCAGGCAGCCCGGACCGCCCTCGGTCCGGGGATAGGAACAGATCATGGTCGTGTCAGATCGTTAGCGTCGTTTGCGGAGATCTGACACACCTCCCTCTTCAACCCCCGATCCCTGTCAAGTCTCCAGCGCACACCGACGCGCTTCACGACTTGACAGGACTACTGGTCTCCAGCGCACACCGACGCGCTTCACGACTTGACAGGACCATTGGTCTCCAGCGCACACCGACGCGCTTCACGACTTGACAGGACCACTGGGCGCCAGCGCACACCGACGCGCTTCACGACTTGACAGGACTACTGGTCTCCAGCGCACACCGACGCGCTTCACGACTTGACAGGACTACTGGGCGACCCGCTCCATTCACGGACGAGACGCCCGTGCTACGCCAATCCCCGCCCAGATCAACGCCCATTGATGAACGTCATCGAGAAATCAAACGAATACGCTCCGCCGCCTGCCTGCGGGAACTGCCACCGCCGCACACGGTCGAGGATGCACCTTTCAACCTGCCGTCCCAAAGGTTCGTTGTTCCACTTCCGGTTCATAACCTGCGCGTTTTGGACCGTACCTCCCGGCGTGATCACAAAGCTCACCTTCAGTGTGCCCCCCAATCGTGGATCCTGCCGGAGCTGACTGTTGTAACAGAAACGCAGCGAGTTGGTCTGGCTCTGCACAAACGCGGCGATACCGGCCCGGCTGCGGGATCCGGAACCGCTGCGCGAGTCCGGGCCTTCGGGCACATTGATGACCACACTGGTGTCGGCCGCTGCTTTGATATTGATCTCCGCGAGGGACAACTCGTGGCCCGCCGCCCCGTTGGAGCCATCCAGCAAAGCGCCGTTAGCGCGAAGCGTCTGGACCCGGTCCGCCTCGTTGTTGTTGCGCGCAAGACCCTGCAACGTACCCATATCCGTACCGTTCACACCGCCGGTCAGGCGCTGCACATTGTGTCCGCGTGCGCCATTGTTCCCGCGGTTGGCTCCTCCCGCAGCCGTGAACAGCGCATTGTCACGGGCTCGTTCCTCCTCTGCCGCCATGTTGGCGTGCTGAACCTGCCGCGCCGCTTCGCGCTGAGCTTGTAGTTCGGCCAGGGTCATCTCGCGTAGATCGTTGGCGGAAAGCGGTTCCACATCGAGCGTTTCACCGGCCACGGGAGCGGCAGGCTCTGGGGTAGCGTTTGCCACGGGTTCCGGCGCCTCGCGCGTATAGGTGTACAGAGCCTGGTAATACGCACGCAGTTTTTCTTCAGTCATAACCTTGGGGGGAAGCGACTGCAGGTAGCCGAACATTCCGAAAAACAGAATAAAGTTGATCGCGAAGGTCAGCCAGTAGGTCCGATCCAGGGAATCATGCAGATGAGCGTTGAGCTCCCGTGGAAAACCAGCCATTGCCTGTGCCATGATGTCCTCCTGTGGTTGATGGTGTCGTGTGTCTGACACCCTTCAAAGCAAGGGGCAGGCCAGTTCAAAGTTGAGGTTTCAGGTGTTTGTTAAATGGTAGTTTAACGGGTGAAAGGGCAGCCGCTTGGTGTCAATCAGCAGCAGCCGAACCGGGGTTGAGTTGACAGGGTGTCAACTGTTCTACTGTCGGAGAAGGGTGTTGGGCGGGGTTTCACTCCGGGCGCTGGAGGTTGTGCTTGTTCATCTTCTTGTGCAGCGCCTGGCGGCTGATGCCCAACCGGCGGGCGGCTTCGGAGACGTTCCAGTGGCAGGCCTCGATAATCTCCAGCACATACGCCGCTTCATCATCCAATTCCGCCTTGTCCTGGGCGGTGGCGTCGCGGCGGGCGCGGGCGTCGCGTATCAGCGGTTCCGCGCGCAGTTCCGCCGGGAGGTGTTCCACCCTCAGCATCTCATCGCGGCACACGATAAACGCCCGCTCCAGGATGTTCTGCAGCTCGCGGATGTTCCCGGGCCAGTCGTGCTGGATCAGAAGCTCAAGAGCATCGTCGTCGATCCCGTTGATCCGCTTCTGCATCTGTTTATTGAAGTCGACCATGAAATGCTCGACCAGCAAGGGGATGTCATCACGCCGGTCACGCAACGGCGGCAGCGGGACATGGACCACGTTGAGGCGGTAGTAGAGATCTTCCCGGAAGCTGCCATCGGCGATCTTGCTCTTCAGGTTCCGGTTGGTGGCGGCGATGATGCGGGCGTCGGTCTTGCGGGTCTTCGTCTCCCCCACACGCTGGAACTCGCCCTCCTGCAACACTCGCAACAGGCTGACCTGCATCTTGGGCGAGATGTCGCCGATCTCGTCGAGGAAGATCGCGCCGCCCCGCGCCGCTTCAAACAGGCCGGCTTTTTCCCGTGCCGCGCCGGTAAAGGCCCCCCGCGTATGACCGAACAATTCGCTCTCCAGCAGCGTTTCGGAAAGCGCGGCGCAGTTGACCTTGATATAGGGGCCTTCCGCTCGCGAGGAGCCGTAATGCAACGCCGCCGCGACCAGCTCTTTGCCCGTACCGCTCTCGCCGGTGATCAGCACGGTGGACAGCGACGAGGAGAGGTCGTCCAGGAGTTGGAAAACCTCCTGCATCTCGGGCGCATGGCCGATGATGTTGTGATACTGATGCCGCTCCTCGACCAACTTCTGGAGACGGTGCAGGTGGGTGACGTCACGGACGGTCAGCAGCAGTTCCGCTCCCTGTTCCGCCGCATCCTTCAGCAACGTCGTCTTCACCTGCAAGATGCGGTTGTCCCCGGAGGGCAGGTCCACGTCGAGCTGGTACTCCTTGTCCTTCACCTTCCCGGCGAAGGCGTCCTTGGTCAACGAGCGCACTGCGTCGCCCTGCTCGGGGAACAGGGTATCCAGATCGCCCTTCTCCAGCGACGCGACCGAATAGCCGTGCAGATCGGAAAAGGCCTGGTTGACACGAGACACGGTTCCGTCTCGCCGGATCGCGGCCAGGCCGTAGTTCACACCGTGGAAGATGACTTCCAGGCGCTCGCGTTGAGATTGCGCCTCCTGCTCCGCGCTGCGGCGGGCGACCATTTCCGCCGTGAGCTGCTCGTTGGCCTCTTCCAGCTCACGAGTCCTCATCTTCACCCGCAGTTCCAGTGTCTGGTAATACAGCTCGCGTTGCTTGCGGGTCCGTTTGCGTTCGGCCCGGTACTGGAAGAAGAAATACACGCCCAGCAACAGCAACGGGGTTGGAATCAACAGGATGACCGCCCACTTGTACCGTTGCAGCAACCAGAACGTGGAAGGATTATCTGCCGCCCGGAAGAGCCGCACATGGGCGCCGGTATGGACCGGGATGTCGTCTTCCACCCCCAGCCGGTGCTGTCGAGGCAGGGGCGCGGCGGCGCGCCCGCCCTCGAAAAGCGCCAGCGTTTCGCCGCGATCATTGATGAGCAACAGGCTCCGGTCCGTGCCGTTCAGCAGCCAGGCGGCCTGTTGTTCGCCGGCCGGGCAGCCGATCATCGGGGGATGAGGAAGCTGTTCGAGCGCCGGCGATGACAGCGTTTCGGACTCGTCCCCCAAGACCGCCAACTCGCCCTGGTTGAAAAGGAAGCCGAGCCGGCCTGTCGTGTTGGGATCGCTGTTCTGGATGGGTAAAAATGTGCCGGTATAAGCAGTTGAATCCCGTAGCACTCCGCTCGCCAGATCCAGTTGCAGCAAAAAGCCCTGCTGAGGTATGTCTTCTGTGGGCATCCTCTCCAAAGAGCGCCACAGCGCCTGGACAACCTGCGGTTGCGACCGGCTTGTCCGCAGATAGGTCTGGCCGACGTCGCCGCCCAGGGAGCGCACCCACAGCAGGTTGCCCCGGTCATCGACCTGCGCAACGACGCCACGTGTGTCGTCAAGCGTATCCGGCCGCGTTCTGCCGTCGGGCGAGAGCAGTTTCACTGGAACCCGTGTGCCGAACGCCAGCGGCGTTCCCGCGCCGGTGAACACATGGCGGCCGTCGGGCAACTTCCGCCAGATCCCTTCCCGCACCGTCACGGGCAAGCGCACCTCGGCGACTTTTCTCGGATGATCGCCTTTCCGGTAGATCCGCAGCTGACGAAAAGGTTCATCGAACGCGTCATCACCCAGGCTCAGCGCGAAATACTCGGCCGATTGCGCGGGGTGGACGCCGTCGGGTGCGGTCGGCCAGTGGATTTTCAGGCTGCGGAACCGGGCGTCGCGGCTGGCGACAATGCCTTCCAGCCGGTTGGCGCGGAGGCGGTCGAAGATGATCTCGTTGAAATCGGCGTCCATGCCGCAAACATGGATGCTGTCGATGACGCTGGTGAACGGGTCGCCGGCAGGGGTGGAGGCGAACACGCGGATGTAGACCAGCTCGTCGAGCCCGTCGCCGTCGAGATCCACGCGCGACACGCTCCGCCAGGGCACCTGCTGGCCCAGGTCGATGTGACGCTGAACGTCAAAGAACGGGTCGAGAACCAGGCATTCCGTGCCGAACATCCGGTAGACGCTGATGTAGCTGTAAGTCGAATCCGGCAGGAAGCGGACGTCGGTCAGCAGGGTGTCGCTGGGATGGGCTTTGGGCAACGGCTGCAGGACGCGGGGGAAGGTATTGGGCGCGCGGGTTTCAAACTTGTCCAGGTTGAGCAGCAGCACGACGACGATGAGCTGGAAGACGAGGAGGAACGGGACCGCAGTCAGCAGCAGGCTGCGCACCCTTTTCCGGGGCGACAGGATCGGGTCGGTATCGGACGACGGTTGGACGTTCTCTTCGCTCACGGCCCCCTCGGATGTGTTTCATTCCTGGCGTTCGCGGTTGACACAATGTAAACCGAAGAGGAGCAGGCGGCAAGGGTAGGAAACCTGTATCCAGTAGGTTTCTTAGAATAAGTCGTATTGAACTGTGGTTTACCCGGGGCAGCTTGATGTGAGATCCTTGGATTTCTATTCGCCATTGCTATGAATGAATCACCCAGTTCTCTTACTCTCTTCTGGTCGCTGCCCGGGTTTATACTACAATTGTAACTCATTGCCGAGGTTACGTTTAGGCCCGGGGAGCGATGAGCCGTCTATGAGTACACTACCCGTTTGGGTTCATCATTTAGAAAATGGGACTGCTACACTTTTCCGCCAAGGCTACAAGTATTGCAGGTAATATTTTTGATTACGGTGATTCAATGGATGGTGATGCAATATCTGAAGCGGGAAAGGTAGCTGTACCAATTTTCTGGTCGTTGTTGATGAGATAATAGTTTCATTGCCGGGATAAAGGGTAGTATCGTTGCAGGGGACAAGACTGTCATTGGTTATGAGTCCTTGAAAAAGTGGTACAGTTACCTTTTCGGAGACAGATGCGAGAGTGTTGAATACCAGCGCATTTTGAAAAGGTAACAGTCCCCTTTTTCATGTTTCAATAGGCAATGGAAAGAAAATGGGACTGCTACACTTTTCCGCAGATATAGTAGTGGTACCAGTAATAATTCTAATATATGCTGCTGTGAGTGATATTAATTGATATGGAATAGCGGGAAAGGTAGCTGTACCAATTTTCTGGTCGTTGTTGATGAGATAATAGTTTCATTGCCGGGATAAAGGGTAGTATCGTTGCAGGGGACAAGACTGTCATTGGTTATGAGTCCTTGAAAAAGTGGTACAGTTACCTTTTCGGAAACAGGATCGACAGTGTTGAATACCAGCGCATTTTGAAAAGGTAACAGTCCCCTTTTTCATATTTCAATAGGCAATGGAAAGAAAATGGGACTGCTACACTTTTCCGCAGATATGGGAGTGGTATAGTCATTCTCGGAAATATGTCGTCATAGCACATATGGATTTTACTTTTTCCG
>CAZYOC010000101.1:0-14629 GCA_964648415.1 uncultured bacterium
CTGCCCGGGGCAAAACTCATACAACAACCCAATTCAGGTGAAACGATCCACTAGAGGGGCAAGCGGCATGAGTGAAGGATTCCGCATCGGACAGCGTGTGTTGGCGCCGGACAAGCCGCCGTATGTGGCCGCCGAGATCGGCGTCAACCACAACGGCGACCTGGCTCTCGCCCGGCGGACCATCGACGCCGCCGTTGCGGCCGGAGTGGATGCGGTCAAATTCCAGACCTTCCGGGCGGAAGAATTCATGGCCGACCCCGACCACATCTACGAATACACCAGCGAGGGCAAACCGGTCCGGGAATCCATGTTCGAGATGTTCAAGCGTCTCGAACTGCCCGGGAGCTGGCACGCCGAGTTGAAAAGCTACGCCGAAGCGAAGGGTGTGGGCTTCCTGTCCTCGGCCGCCGATCCCTTGTCGGCGGACCTGTTGAAGGAACTGGGTGTACCGGTGTTGAAGCTGGCCAGCGAGGATCTGATCAACCATCCCCTGCTGGCCCATTGCGCCGCAACCGGGCTGCCCTTGATTTTGTCCACGGGCATGGGAACGGAGCGGGAAATCGAACGGGCGCTTGAAGTGGTGACACGCGAGGGCGCGAAGGAGATCCTCCTGCTGCATTGTGTGTCGCTGTATCCGACCCCGGACGATGAGGCCAACCTGCTGAGGATGCAGGCGCTTCGAGAGCGGTTCGGCCTTCCGGTGGGGTATTCCGACCACACGCGCGGAATCGACGCCGCCCTCGGCGCCACGGTGCTCGGCGCGGTGTTTATCGAAAAGCACTTCACGCTGGACCGGGGTCTGCCCGGTCCCGACCATGTGTTCTCGTCAGACCCGCAGGAGCTGGCGGCGCTGGTGGCGGGTGTGAAACGTGTCGCGGCCATGCGTGGCGCCGGCGGGCTCGGCTTCTCCCCGAGTGAAGAGGAGGCGCGCAATAGCTTCCGCCGCAGCATCGTCGCCCGCAACTCGATCCCCGCCGGGACCGTTTTGACACGAGAACAGCTCCACCTGAAACGGCCCGGAACCGGGATTTCGCCGTTGGACATGGACAAGGTGCTGGGCAAAGTGGTACGGGTCGAATTGACGGAAAACGAACAGCTCGCCTGGGATATGTTGGCGGAGACCACGAAACAGGAGAAGCAAGCGTGATCGCACATCCGGACAAGCCGGTGCTGGTGGTGGCGGCGCACCCCGACGACGAAGTGCTGGGGTGCGGCGGAACCATCGCCCGCCTGACCGAGCAGGGAACCGAGGTGCACATCGCCATCCTGGGCGAAGGAGCGACCTCGCGCTACGACAAACGTGACCAGGCCGATCCCGCCGAGGTGGCCGTGTTGAGCGATCACGCCCGGCAAGTGGCCGACCTGCTGGGCGTAGCGCAACTGCATCGGTTCGATCTGCCGGACAACCGGTTTGATACGGTCCCGCTGCTGGAAGTGATCAAGCGTCTTGAAAAGCTGATTGACGCCATCCAGCCGGCGACCCTGTTCACACAGCACGGCGGCGATGTGAACATCGACCACGTGGTCACGTTCCGTGCGGCCTTGACCGCCACTCGCCCGCAAGCAGCCATGCCGGTGAGGGAAGTGCTGGCGTATGAAGTACCGTCCTCCACCGAGTGGGCGTTTCAACAGTTCGAGCCGCCGTTCAAGCCCAACGTGTTCATCGACATCAGCAGCACTCTCGAGACAAAGCTGCAAGCGATGCGGCTGTACGAGAGCGAAGCGCGCGCCTGGCCGCACCCTCGCAGCGACCGAGCCTTGACGGCGCAAGCGGAAAACTGGGGACGGACGGTGAGTGTGGACGCCGCGGAAGCGTTCCAGTTGGTCCGAAAGATCGGGTGAGCCGCCATATTGTCAGGGTACCACACAACAACAGAACCAGGGGTATGGTAAAGCAGAAACAAACTAACACGAGCGCTTCAGTGGAACAGCGCGTACTGACGGTGATCCCCGCCAAGGGCACATCCACTCGCATCACGCGCAAGAACATGCGGGATCTGGGCGGGCGTCCCCTGATGGACTACACCGTCGAGGCGGCGTTGACCTCCGGCGTGTGCGGACGGGTGATCGTGTCCACAGAAGACGACGAGATCGCCGCTCATGCTCGAGAGGTGGGGGCCGAGGTTCCCTTCATGCGCCCGCGTGAACTCAGCTTTGACCCTTACCAGAGCCCGGACATCGCCGTACATGCGCTGGAAATGCTGGAGGCGCAGGGGGCGGCGTTTGATATCGTCATGCTGTTGCAGCCGACCTCGCCCTTCAGGAACGCTCACGACCTGCGGGCAGCGATGCGGTTGTTTGAAGAGGAAGCGGAGCCGCGGCTGATGTCGGTACACGCCGCCGATCCTCATGTTCGCCTGGTGATGCGGAGTGAGGCCAACCGCCTGCATCACCTGTTTGATCCTGAAGAGCAGGAAAGCAGCGATGCGCTGTACATGCCCGATGGGGCTATCCAGATGGCGCGAGTGGCTGAATTCAAGCGGACCCGGTCTTTTTACGGCGCCCCGTTGATCGGCTATGTGTTGCCCCATCCACGCGGTATCGACATCGATACCGGGGAAGAGCTGGCGATGGCGAAATATCTGCTGGAGCATCACGAGGAACTGGTGAAGACCTACGGAAACACGAGGTAGCAGCATGGCGATTGCAATGCCCCGAGTGGTGGATCGCGACGCGCTGAAGGTGGCGAAACCATTTGAAGGACTGCTGGCCCAACTCCGCCGGATGCCAATTCTGGATATGAAGCCGCGTGAAGATGCGAAACACGTGGTATTCTGGCACGGCCCGGGGATCATGCGTATTCCTTTGATGATTGAAACGGTGCTGGGACGCGCCCTGATGAACCGGGGGGAACGGGTCACGTTTGTCCTGTGTGACGGAGTGTTGAACGCCTGTACGGCGCGCCGGTTGAAAGGCGGAGCGCCGCCGGAAAAATGGCCGGAACTATGCAAGGCCTGTTACGGGAGCGGAAAGGCTATTCTGGATGCCGCAGGGATTCCCCATGTACCCTTCAGCAAATACGTGTCGCACAACGAGATGGAGCAGCTGCGAGAAGAAGCTGAAAGTATCGATATTTCGCAACGTGTTGATTATCAAAAGAATGGTATCAATACTGGGCATAAAGCGGAAACCAGCCTGCTTCGCTTTTTACAGGGCAAAGAGCCCGAAGAAATCGAGGGCGGCATGGATCGAGCCCGGCAGTTTCTGTTGGCGGCGTTGATCAGCGAAACGGTGGCTCGTCATGCTTTGGATGACCTGGCTCCGGAGCTGCTGGTCATGCTGCACGGGTTTTATGTCGATTGGGGACCCGTCTTCGAGCACGCCATGGCGCGGAACCTGCGGGTTGTACGCTATATGGGCGGATACCAGGCAAACGCTCTGTTTTACAAGTCCGCGACGCCCGAGGATCGCCGGCATATGTATAACAGCCGGCGGTCAACCTACGAAGAACAGCTGGCGACCCCGTTCGGAGAGCCTCAATTCCGTCGCCTGAGCGCGTTCCTGAACCTCCAATCCACCAGCAAAAGTGTCCGCTTGAAGTTGTTCAACCGAGGGCCGGAACCACCCGAAGCGTTACGGCAACGTCTGGACCTTCCTGCCAACCGGCCGGTCTGGGCGTTGTTCGCACACCTCAACTACGAAGGCTTCTTCAGCATCTCGAACCACCATTTCACATCCGCCCTGGAGTGGCTGCTGAAAACAGTCGAGGCCGTCTGGGACCAGGACGACGTGACATGGCTGATCAAGACTCACCCGGTGGAACGGACCCTGAATGCCGTGGAAACCACCGAGTCCATCCTCAAAAAGAAGTATGGACAGCTCCCCGAACACATCCGGTTGCTGACGCCGGATATGGAAGTGAACAGCTACGGGTTGCTGGCGGTGCTGGACGGCGCAATCACGCTTGGCGGCACCATCGGGCTGGAAGCTGCGGCCGTGGGGCTGCCGGCGATCGCTTCCGACGCCGCTCATTATTCTGGCTGGGGATTCAACTATGCCTTTTCCAGCACAGAGGAATACTTCGCACTGCTCCGGCGCTGCAAGGACACTCCCAAGCTGACGCAGGAAAAGATCGAACGGGCGCTGCACTACGCTTATTTGTTCTTTGTGCGCCGGCAGATCCCTTTCCCCTGGCTACACCTGGATGGCGACCGGCTCAGCATCCAGTTTAACTCGCTGACGGAACTGGACCCCGGCCGGGACGAGCTGCTGAAGGTGATCCTGGATCGTATGCTGGACGGGGCAGAGGTGGTGCTTACCGAGGCGACCCTAAACTAGGACCCTAAACTAGGGACAGACGGTAGTTTATTTGTTGCCACCATTGAAGAAAACTACCGTCTGTCCCTAGTTTCCGCTCTAGTTTCCGCTCGCACCAGGTCACGGGTCCACCACCGCAACCTTTCCCGCAGGCCGATCTTGAAGCCCTGCTCCCGGTAGCGGATGATCCCGGTATGGTCGATGACGAACACCTGGGGAATAGAGTTCACCTCGAACCGCCGTTTCATCTGGTCGTTGCCGAACGCCACCGGGAGCACATACCCGCGTTTGCGGACATAACTCACCACATACTCCCGGCTCTTGTCCCAGATATTGACCGAGTACACCTTCACCTGCTGCTCACGATCCTCTCGGTAGAACCGGTCAATTTCCGGCAGCGTCTTCTGGCAGGGGCCGCACATGGTCGCCCAGAAATCCAGTACGGTGACATGCCCTTTCAGGTCCTCGAGGGTAATGCGGTTGCCCTCCTCGTCCCGCATGGCGAACTCCGGCGCGACCAGCGCCACCTTCTTGAACAGGGCGGCCTGGCGACGGTCGGTCTTGCCCATCATCCAGTTCTGACGGAAGCCCTCGACATACTCCGCCCAGCGCGGATCGGAGTGCAGCGCGGTGAAGTCCTCCTCCTGCTGGAGACGGTCGACACGGTCAAAATTCCGGTTCAGCGCCATTCCCAGGTAGCGAAACGCCAGCTCGTCTTTTTCCATCAGCGTGGCGTAACGCGCCATGTCGAAATAAAGCCATGCGGTCTCCTCCGAGCTGGCCTCCGGCAGGCGTTCCTCCAGCAGCCGCAGCGCTTCTTCGTATTCAAACGCCGCCTGGTAGTATCGGGTCATCCAGTCGGTGACCACACGGGGCCGTTCGGCGGTGTCCAGTTGCCCCTCACGTTCCATCTGTTTCACCAGCCCGGTGACATACTTCCGTACGGCTTTTTCGTTATGCTGCGCGGCCTTGACCACGATCATGGGGTCGCTGTCCTGCGCCCAGCCCTGCTTCAGCTTGCGAGCCTTCTTCAGCACCGCCTTCGCGCCGTCGTAGCGCTTGTTGTAGACGTTGTAGTCGAACACGAAGCTGAGCATGTTGCCGGCGTCGGGGCAGTTCTCGTAGACCTGTTCAAAGTAGCGAGCGTCCTTGTGGATCTCGTCCTTCAGCGCCTGTCGATCTTCACGCGAGCATTTGTTCCGGTACAAACAGGTGCAGTAGGCGCCCATCAGCAGGCGGTAGGAATAGGGCCAGTCGGGGGCGAGGGTGATGCCCTGGCGGGCCAGGTAGAGGCGCTTTTTGCTGTTGCGCACCAGGCGGCCATAGAGGTACAGGTGGCGGGCGCTCTTGGGGTATCGGTGACAGAGATGCTTGAAGAACGCTCGACAGGCTTGCGGGTCACGGTTGCGCCAGACATTCTGTGCGCTGCGCAGCTTCTCGATGTTCTCGTCGAGAGCATCGTCGGCCGCGAGCTCGCAGAAGAGAATGGCCTTTTCAAGCTGTGTGCGTGCTTCCATGCAGCGCCCCCGTAAACACATGATGACGTCATTGTGATCGGATGGTGAGATTCGATCTTCACCCGACTCGCCTGGGAAACCTTCTGGCAGAGTCATCCACAAGCGAACGTTGCGGACCATCTCGTGACAATGGACTCCATCACACGGCGAATCGGACCATGCGAAGTCGACAAGAATCACCCTGCCGCCACCGAGGGACGGCAGGATGGTAATGTACGGTTCAGGATCCGGTCAGGCCAAAGTTAATGGAGCGTTTCACGTGCTATGAACGATATCTGCCCCGGGCAGCTTGTTGTGAACAGCAGGATTTCAAATTGTCCAAAGCGATGAGCTCAGGCTGGTTTACATGGGACATTTCATTCGAGAATTATTATAATAGGATCTCATTCCCGCGAAGGCGGGAATCCAGGCAAGGTGCAAGAATATCATAAGTTAGCAACCCAGAAACAGAGTCGTGTTCAAGAGGGCGTTTCCATAGTTAACATGTTGTAGTATATAGACATGTCTGGATTCCCGCCTTCGCTGGAATGAGAGACATCAGAATTCGTGCAACAGGCCCAGGACTACCCAGAAACGCACAGCAAACCGGGCCATGCCCCGGGATATAGAATTCTAAAAAAAGCCCCCCGAACTTCGGAGGGCCTGGAAAGATCACTACCAAACAGACGATACGCTGCCTACGCCACCGCGCCTTTGCCGGCGAAGAAGTTCGCCACCTTGGTCGCCAGTTCACGGCCGACACGCGCCTGCGCTTCACTGGTGCTCGCGCCGATATGCGGGCTCAGCGAGATCTTCGGGTGGTTCAGCACCTTCTCGTTGGTCGCCGGTTCCTTGGCGAACACGTCCAGCGCCGCGCCCCACAGCTTTTCGCTGTCCAGCGCATCCACCAGCGCATCCTCGTCCACCACGCCGCCACGGGCGCAGTCGATCAGAAACGCACCGTCCTTCATCTTGTCGATGAAGTTCTTCGTCACCAACGCGCTGCCGGTGAAGGGCAGGTGCAGCGACACATAGTCGCACTTCGGCAGCAGCTCGTCGAGATCCTTCGTGAACTCGAACTCGGTGTCGATATCGACGATGTCGTAACCGATGACCTTCATGCCCAGCGCCGTGGCTATTTTCGCCAGCGATTGACCGATACGGCCAAAGCCCACGATCCCCAGCGTCTTGCCGTTCAGCTCAACACCCTTGTACTGTTTCTTGTTCCACTCGCCGTTACGCATGGTGACGTTGGAGATGAACAGCCAGCGGCTCAGCGCGAACATGTGCGCGATGGCCAGCTCGGCGACGCTGTCGGACGATGCGGCCGGGGTGTTCACCACTTCGATGCCCTTATCCTTGGCATAGGGAACATCGATGTTGTCCAGGCCGACTCCGCCGCGGCCGATCAGCTTCAGGTTCGGGGCGGCGTCGATGTGCTCTTTACGCACTTTCGTGGCGCTCCGTACGAGGATCGCCTCGTATTTGCTCAGCTCGGCCTGCAGGTCGTCCTGCGGGACCTTGGTCATCTCCAGCTCGTGGCCCGCGTCACGCAATATCTGGGCGCCCTCTTCGGAAATGCCGTCGTTTACTAGAATCTTCGCCATGATCTTTTGTCCTCGTTTTTGAAGTTCCGCAATCCTTAACAGGATGAAAAGGATACCCAGGATATCAAGGATAACGTTTCGAGTAAAAAAAGCAAAGAAATTGAAAAAAATAAAGAAAGAAACCACTTTCCGTTTCAAACCTTACACCTTATTCACAAACCTTAATTCTTAATTCTTAATTCAAAGAATCAGTTATCCTTACCATCCTAGACATCCTAAACATCCTGTTAAGAATACTTGCTCTACCCGTTGTTCGCCATGAAGGTCTTCATGAACTCGACCAGGTCCCGGATGGCTTCCGGCGGGGTGGCGTTGTACATCGACACGCGGCAGCCGCCCACGCTCCGGTGGCCCTTCAAACCGTTGAAGCCCGCTTCCTTGCCTTCCTTGATGAACTTCTGCTCGCGTTCTTCATCGGGCAAGCGGAAGCACACGTTCATGAAGCTGCGGCTGTCTTCCGCCACCGGACACCGGTAGTAGTCACCGGACTCGTTCATGAAGCCGTACAGCAGGTCCGCTTTTTCACGGTTGCGTTTTTCCATCGCGTCCAGGCCGCCGTTGGCATCCACCCACTTCAGCACTTCGCCCATGAAGTAAATGCCGAAGCTGTTCGGGGTGTTGAACAGGCTGTTCTTGTTCACGTGGGTCTCGTACTTCATCATCGTGAACAGGCCGTCGGTCTGGGCGGTCTTGTAGAAGTCGTCGTGCAGCAGCACCAGGGTGACGCCGGAGGGGCCGAGGTTCTTCTGCGCGCCGGCGTAGATGATCCCGAACTTGCTCATGTCCAGCGGATGGCTCATGATGTCCGAGCTGGCGTCGCACACCAGCGGTACGCCGTTGGTCTCCGGGAAGTCGAAGAACTGGGTGCCCTTGATGGTGTTGTTGCTGGTGATGTGGACATACTTCGCGCCGGGGGTGAGCTTCAGCTCAGCCTGCTTCGGCAGGCGCATGAAGTCGACCTCGTTGCCGTCGAACGCCACATTCACGGTCCCGAACAGCTTGCCTTCCTTGATGGCTTTGGTGGACCAGGTGCCGGTGTTGATGTAGTCGGCGGTCCCGCCGTTAAGGAAGTTCATCGGGATCATGCCGAACTGGGTGCTGGCGCCGCCCTGCAGGAACAGCACATGCCACTCGTCGCCGAGCCCCATCAGCTTTTTGACCAACGCCTTGGTGTTCTCGTGGATGGCGTCGTATTCCTTGCTGCGGTGGCTCATTTCGAGCACCGCCATGCCCGCGCCTTCGTAGTTGAACCACTTCTCATGAATGGCTTCCAACGCTTCCAGCGGCACCGCCGCCGGGCCCGCGTTGAAGTTCCAGATGCGATCGTACTTCTGAGCCATGAATCTGCCTCCCTGTATCGAGGGTTTACGTTACGTTTATCTTTATGTTTGTACTGCTCTTAACCTCTCACAGGATAATAGGATAGAAGGATGATAAGGATAACGAATTCAATTAGAAATTAGGAATTAGAAGTTAGTAATTGTAACAAGGTTGCTTTCTTTTTTCACCTTTTTCACCTTTTTCACTTTCTTTACTTTCTTTACTTTCTTTACTTTCTTTACTTTCTTTACTTACGTATCATACGCTCTGAAGCGCATGAACGCGGGGTACAACCACATGTACAGCCCTATTACCACAGCCACAAAGGAAATATGCACAAGGATACGGATCGCGCCATCTAAACCCGGCATCAATCCTGTCAGCCACCCCGCGCCCTGGACAACCAGGATCACCATGACGACATTGAGGATCAACATGATCCACCGGTTCCGGATCTCGACCTTTGCCTCGCAGTGATCACAGCGTATGGGCGAAGAAAACGTACCCTGAGTGTACACATCCCACAGAGACAGCTTCCCGCCGCAGTTCGGGCATCTCACTCTCATCATAACCTCCTCAAGAGTTCTTAACAGGATGAATAGGATATCTAAGATAACAAGGATAAAAGATTAATTAGAAATTACGAATTAGAAGTTAGAAATTGATATAAGGTTGCTTTCGCTTGTACTTTTTTCACTTTCTTTACTCTCTTTCCACTTCTAGGGCTGCTGACTTGTCAGGTCAAACCCTGGGTTGCCCGCCGGACCGGTCTTCGGGTCGGTGTGGGGATTCTCCGCCGCCGGGAGGTCGTCCGCGCCGATGGTCGGCACATCCTCGCGCTCGTTGATCAGGTGACTCACCAGTCCGCTACGCAGTTTCGGCTCGAACCAGGTCGACTTGGGCGGCATGATCTTGCCGGCGTCGGCGATGGCCATCAACTGCTCGACCGTGGTCGCGTGCATGCTGAACGCCACCGTCATCTCGCCGCTGTTCACGCGTTTCTCCAGCTCGCCCAGCCCACGGATGCCGCCGACGAAATCAATCCGGTTATCGCTGCGGACATCGGTGATCCCATGCACCGGCTCCAGCAGGTTGTGCTGCAGGATCGCCACGTCCAGGCTCTTCACCGGGTCGCTGGCATCGTAAGTCTCTTCCTTGGCTTCCAGACGATACCACTGGCCGTCAAGATACATGCCCATCAGCTTGGGACGGTCAGGATCAACCGGTTTGTCCGCCTTGGACACGTAGAACTTCTCCTCGACCTTCGCCAGGTACTCGTCCTTGCCGAGGCCGTTGAGATCTTTCACCACACGGTTGTACGACAGGATCTTGAGCTGGTCGTGAGGGAAGAGCACGGCGAGGAAGATGTTCCAGGGCTCGCTGCCGTCCCAGTCGGGGTTGGCTTCCCGCCGGCGCTGGGCGAGGATGTTCGCCGAGGCGCTCCGGTGGTGACCGTCGGCCACGTACAGCTCCGGCACGTTCTCGAACAGACGCCCGATCATCTCGATGCGCATCTTGGAGGAGATGACCCAGAGGGTGTGACGGATGCCGTCATCGGCGGTGAAATCATATACCGGGCCGGTTTCCATCACCGTGGCCAGTTCCTTGTCGATGTCGGGACGGGCTTTGTAGGTGAGGAATACCGGGCCGACCTGCGCGCCCATGGTGTCGATCAGCTTGATCCGGTCTTCTTCCTTGGCCTTCCGGGTCAGTTCGTGCTTCTTGATCTTGTCGTCGATGTATTCCTGCACCGACGCGCCCACCACCAGGCCGACCTGCTTGTGGTTGTATTCGGGCCATTCCTGGGCGTAGAGGTAGAAGGACGGCGTGGCGTCGCGTTTCAGGACGCCATCGGAGATGAATTTCTCCAGGTTCTCTTTGCCCTTTTGATACACGGCGTCATCGTAGGGATCGGTCTCCGGCGGCAGGTCGATTTCCGGCTTGTTGCAGTGCAGGAAGGAGAGGTCGTTGCCTTTGGCCATCTCCCGTGCTTCTTTGGAGTTGAGCACATCGTAAGGCGGGCTGGCCAGTTGAGCTGCGATATCGGTACGGGGCCGCAGGCCCTTGAACGGACGGATCGTTGCCATGGTTGTGTCTCCCTTGTCACCCATGCCGCCGGGTTTGAGGCGCCTTTTGAGACCACTTTCGCCCCCGGCCGCGTCTTTTTACCGAGCTGTTGAGGGGGATAATACAGGCTATCCCCACATAGATCAACGGGTTCGGATTGCCTCCCTCCCGAACGGACGGAGCTGTCCCCCAAGTCGAGAAAATACTTTGATTTGAGGGGTGGAGCAAGCCACTTGCGAGGCGAGAGGACCGGATGTAGTTTACCGTATCTTTTTCCAAGGGGAGACCGAATTCGATGCACGAAGCGTCATTTTTAATCGATATTCTGCTTTTGTTCGGCGCGGCGCTGGTTGCGCTGCTGGTGATGCGGTTGATTCGTGGGCCGGTGATCATCGGTTACCTGATCGCCGGTGCGGTAGCGAGTCCCATCCTGGGGCATGGAGAGCACATCCATGTCTTGTCTGAAATCGGTGTTACGCTGCTGCTATTCTCCATCGGGCTGGAAATCTCGCCGTCCAAGTTGTGGTCGTTGCGACGGGAAGCGTTGATCGGCGGCACGTTGCAGGTGCTGCTCACGGTCGGCGTGGTGTTCGGGGTTTCGGCAGGCTTTGGTGTCTCACTACCTGCGGCGATCGTGCTGGGCATGGCGTTCTCGCTGTCCAGTACGGCTCTGATCCTGCGCATGCTGACCCAGCGGGGGTTGATGGACACGCCTTACGGCCGCATCAGCCTGGCGGTGCTCCTCTTCCAGGATATGGCGGTGATTCCCATGACGCTGCTGATCCCGTTGCTGGCCGGCACAGAAGCCCATTCCGGCGATCCGGCCTGGGTGTTTCTGGTCAAGGCGGCCATTGTGTTCGGCGGTGCAATCCTGTTGTCGCGCAAGGCCGTGCCCTGGGTGCTGGACAAGCTGGCCACCAGCGGTACGCGCGAGGGCTTCCTGCTGGGTGTGGCGGGCATCGTGTTCGGCACGGCCTGGCTCACCACCTACATCGGCCTTTCTCCCGCTCTGGGCGCATTCCTGGCCGGGCTGCTGATCAGTGAATCGGAGCACCGGATCAACGCCCTCGCCGAAGTCGCGCCCTTCCGTGACCTCTTTCTTGCTGTGTTCTTCGTGTCGGTCGGCATGTATATCGACCCGTTGACATTGCTGTCCGCGCCGGTGGTTCCCCTGCTCATCGCGGGCGGGCTGTACCTGTTCAAGTCTTCGCTGGTAGTGGGACTGGTCCGGCTGTTGAAATACCCGCTGGCTCCTGCGGTGCGGTCCGGTGCGTATCTCGGGCAGGTCGGGGAGTTTTCCTTCGTGCTGCTGTTGCTCGGGGCGAGCCTGGGCGTACTGAACGAGGGGCTGATGCAAAGCGCGGTGTCGGCGGTGGCCCTCACACTTCTGCTTACCCCCATGATGATTTTCCTGGCAGACCGGTGGGCGGACAAACGAGCGTTGGCCACGGGCGAGGTGGAAAACGACTTCGCCGGTGGCGAGCACGTCCTCATCATCGGCTTCGGCCATGGTGGCCAGGCGGTGGCGACCTCGCTGAAAGCCGCCGGGTTGTCCTACCGTATCGCCGAGATGAACCCGGACACGGTTAAACGCTGGAAGAAGAAGGGCGAGCCGATTGTCCGGGGCGATGCGGCGACCCATGAGATGCTGGAAGTATTGGATGCCCATCACGCCGGCACCGCCGTTGTCGCCATCAATGACCCCCAGGCGGTGCGTGCGGTGGTCTTGCGGCTGCGGGAAACTGCGCCCGACATGTACATCATCGTGCGTGCTCGGTACGCTACCGAGATGCACGAACTGTATAAACTGGGCGCCAACGAAGTCGTGTCGGAGGAATTTGAAGCGTCGCTGCATATCGTATCGCTGGTGCTGCATCACCTGGGTGTGCCGACCGACGTAGCGGATCGCAGCATCGACCAACTCCGGGATCGCTGCTACCGTCAACTCCGGTCACCCGCCCTGCAAACCGGGGCGATCCCGGCGTTGAAAGGGGTGGAAGTACGGCCCTTTACCGTGCGGGAAAACGATGCTGTCGTGGGCCAAACCGTGGTGGAAATGCACGTCCGCAAACGGACGGAGGCGACGGTGGCGGCGGTGGTGCGGGGTGAGGAGTTGCTGCTGCATCCTGCCGATACGCCATTGGAGGCGGGCGACTCCCTGGTCCTGCTGGGGCCGCCACGGGTGCTGGACCGGGCGGAAACATACCTGGAGACGGGGCAGGAGTAGCTGGGGCATGCCAGTCAAGAGCAGGATCGGTCAATAAAGCCGCCCTATTTCAGCCGCCATACGGGGTATTCTTCACCCGCCTTCAACCACTCTCCGAAGTGATCGTGATGCGCGGCGGGTTCGGTCACCAGACCACGGGTCGATTGCGGCTCCAGCATCAGGGGAAGCAGACGCCGTGCGGGTTGCAGCAGAGGGATCACCGCGCTCCCGGCGGGCGCTTCCCGGGTGGCCTCCTCTGCTTCGATTTTCACCAGCGGCAGCGTAAGCTCTTCCTCCTCCTGTTCGCCTATCTCCCGGATAATCAGCACTTCTACGTCCAGCTTCCGGGGCTCCTTCAACCTCTCGAAGGCAATCCCGTGGCGATCCAGGATTTCCAGCAGTCTTTCCTGGCCGGGCGGAACGACATAGCCGGTCGGCTCCGCGATGGTCAGTTTCTTGCGGATCTGGGGTTGGAAACGGTCCAGCTCACGTTCGGTCGCCTTCCAGTTGTACAAATCGAACACGGGCAGAGTGACTGTCCGGCGGGCCGGGTCAGGGAAGTAATCACAGGAGAGCGCGGGGCGATACCCCGGTTGGTACAGCGACATGCTCTCACGACCCGACCCCACCAGATCTCTTATTTGATCAGTATGACTCGCTATGATCTGAACGAACGCAACAAGCCCGGCGGTCTGCGTGGCGATGCGATGCGCCAATTCGGTCTGTGGGTCTCCGAACCGGTTGCCCGTTTGAACAAACGCCAGCGAGCCATATAAACCGAACAAGTTGCGGCTGTCGTTAATGTCCATTGAGCCGTACCGCAGGCGCCCGCCGACAAACGGATTTCCGACGATATACTCGCTGAAGGAATAACCCGCAGCCTTCACCCGGCTCTCCGTTTCCGGTATCATGACGCTGTCCGCAAAATCACGACCCGGCCCCGAAATATTGGGATTGGTCATGCAGCCGAGCATCACGTCCGCGTTCTTCACATAGCCGTGTTCAATCCACACCTCGGCCATCGGGTTGTACTCATGCGCATCCAGCGTGACCTCGGGCATCCACTCGCGATACAAGCGATGCAGCGCCCGGGTCTCCGGCTCGCTGAGGACCAGGTGGTTGCGGTTGAGGTCCATGTTGTTGGCGTTTCGGCATTCCAACTTCTCTGCGCCATCGGGGTTCAGGCAGGGAACCACGATCAGGTCGATCTGCTCGAGGACGTCACGCCCATCGGTGGTGATCCAGTCCAGCAGCCCCAGCGCGGCCTCCTTGCCGGCGGGTTCATCGCCATGCTGCTGGGCGAAGAGGAGAAGCAGCGGTTGTCCGGGCAGACGGCCGGTGGCTTCTGTGGATTCGGTCAGGAACACCGCCGGCAGCTCGCGGCCCTCAACACTGGTCCCGATGGACTCCACCCGGGAACCGTCCGGCAGGTTCAGGCTCGCCAGTCGCTCGCGCATGCCCTCGTACGAGGTCAATTCCGCACCAGCGAGGAGGCTTACGATAAACAGACAGAGTGAGACTACAGCAACGGGTTTTTGCATGCCTGATCCAGAGTTGGGCAACGCTGTACTATACAGGCTGTTGCAGAATTCTGATGTCTCACATTCCAGCCTTCCAGACAGTATCACAATAGGAACAGCTCTCATTCCAGCGAAGGCTGGAATCCAGGCAAGGTG
>CAZYOC010000102.1:0-14539 GCA_964648415.1 uncultured bacterium
CTGCCCGGGGCAAAACTCATACAACAACCCAATTCAGGTGAAACGATCCACTAGCATACGGAGGTGGCGGTATGAGGCTGGAGATGATCGGCGTCAGTCACCAGACGCGCCCGCTTTCTGTGCGAGATTAAGCGGCCGCTTCCATTACGAAGATGGATGAGATCCTCGAGGATTTACTCTCGATGGAGAGCTTCGTCGGCTCCAACTGCGCCCTGGAGCAGCTCGAGCGAGAAATGAGCCATTAATCGCGGCGCAGTCATGGTTTGTCAATCTATGGCTCCTGACATGTTGCCCGGCGGCTTGCCCGGGGGGGATATTCCAATTCAATGCGAGAGTTCAGCGCCAACAAGGAGTCCAGTGTTGTAGCCCGGTTGGAAATTGCGGTGACCGCAAGGAATGGTTACCTTGCCAAAGAACAGGGGTTTGGATTTCCGGGGCGGGGAACAGGGATGACGGACACATCCTCTTTGGGGTATAAGTTGGCTCACAGCACCGACCGGTTGCCGACCATCGCGCCGGTGGTAGTGGAAGTGCTACGGGTGGTGTCCGATTCCCGGGCGACCTCCAGGGAGCTTGCGAAGGTGATCGGCAAAGATGTGGGGATGAGCGCCTCGGTGTTGAAGCTGTCCAACTCCGCCTATTACGCTCATCCCCGGCGGGTGGATTCGCTGGAGCAGGCGGTGTTCATCCTGGGCCGCAATGAGATCCGGAATCTTGTCATGGTCGCCGGGGCGCATTCCGCATTCACCACCCAGATGGACCGTGAGATCTTCAACCGCATCTGGCGGCACATGCTGCTGGCGGCCTACGCCGCGGACCTGATCAGCAACGAGCTCAGAGCGTCCGATACCGGTATCGCCTATGTCGCCGGGCTTTTGCACGATGTCGGCAAGCTGGTCATCGGCCTCTATTTTCCGGAAGAATACAAGCGTCATCTGGATGAATTGCATGATACACCCTGCCGCCTGGCGCACCGGGAGCGTAAGGTTTTCGGAATCGATCACCAGGATGTGGGCGGGATGCTGCTCGAACACTGGCAGTTCCCGCCGGAGCTGGTGGAAATCGCCACCCGGCATCATGGCACGGCCCAGCGGCGGCCGCTGGTGGGCTCGCTGAATCGAATTATTGAACTGGCCGATTGGGTGGCGTACGCCGCGCAGGGGTACGACCCGCCAGATGATCCGGTTCTTGAAGTCCTGCACACGGTTTCGGACCAGAATCATGATATCTCGTTGTGGATTGAAAGAGTGAAGAAGCGTTTCGACCAGGAAGCTGCAACCATCGCCGAGCTTGCATGAGCAGTCATAAACGAAAAACCCGCTACCTTGAACGGCTTAAAGAGGTGCATGACCTCGTCTCTTTCTCGCCGATCCTGCTGCGCATCCGTGAAGTCGCCAACAACCCGAAAGCATCCGCCGCCGACCTGGCCAATGTCATTCTCCATGACCACGCCCTGAGTACGCGAGTGCTGAAGCTGGCCAATTCGACGTACTACTACCATTACCACAAGAAGATCTCCACATTGACCCACGCCGTGGTCGTGCTTGGCTTCAACACCATTAAGAACCTGGCGTTGTCGGTCAGTTTCTACGAGTATTTCCGCCAGAAGGGCGCGGGCGCCCGGATCGACATGAACATGTTCTGGATCCACTCGATTTCAACGGCGATGGGGGCTCATATCCTGGCGGGACGAACCGGCTACCGGTCTCGTGAAGAAGCTTTTGTCGCGGGCTTTCTGCATGACCTGGGCAAGCTGATCATCGCCACCTTCACCCCGGACGACTGGGACGCCATCGAGGCCAAGATCAAGCAGGGCTACAACCCGTTGCAGGCGGAGTTCTACCGGCTGGGAACCTATCATACCGTGGTCGGAGAATACGTGGCCCGGCAATGGCATTTTCCGGAAGTGCTGCTCGAGTCCATGCTGAACCATCACCGTCTCGGTTTTCAGGACAGCGCTCGCAGCAAAGAGCCGCTGGTGGACATCATCTACCTCGCGAATGTAGTGGCCAACCAGATCTATCCGGTATTGGGCGCGAAACGGCTGCACATGAAGGTGCTGCGAAAGATGGCGTCGCAGCTCTTTGACATGAAGGGCGATGAGCTCGAAGACGTGATGGACGAGGTGCGCAAGGCGGTGGAGGAAACCGCGGAAGACCTGGCCGTGCCCATGATTCATCCCAGGCTGCTGGAGAGTGCGGACCGGAAAGCGGATGAGTTCGTGGTGGAGGTCGATGAGGGCGCGGTGCTGAAGTTCGGCGAAGAGCCCATGAAGGAGGCCTACTTCCGCAAGGCGCAGGAACTGAGTTTTTCCCAGGAGTTCATCCAGTCGGTGGTCCTGGCGGACAGCGCCGATGACATCTTGACCATGCTGGCGGAGGGTATGGTTCGCTGGCAACTGTTCGACCGTGTTTATGTACTGCGGGTGGACCGGCGGCACAAGCTCCTGAAGGGTGAGATGGCCTACGGTGTGGAGTCACAGGACTGGTTGAAGGAGTACAAAACAGTGCTGACGCCGGGTGAAAGCCTATTCGCGGATGTCCTCTTCAACAACCGGGCGGTGCTGGTGGCGGATGTAGCCAATCATCCGGACAAGGGATCGCTTGACAAAACGTTTGTCCAGCATTCCGGCGCCAACAGTTTCGGCTGTGTACCGGTTCATCTGTGGGGAACGCCGGAAGCGCTGCTGGTATTCGACAATGACCGTACGGATACGCCGATCTCCGATGAACACCTTACTTCGGTCAGGATGTACGCCCTCCAGGCCGGGATGGCCATCGAACGGCTCCACCGCAGATAGACGGTTACCGATCCTGCTTCTTCTTTTTCTTCCGCTTCCTCTTCACACGTCGTTTTCGCGGCCAGTTGAGCGGTGGTTCCCAGGGGCATTGGGAGCGCCAGACCAGCAGGTCGTCCAGAATCGCGCGAGTGGTCTCGGAGAGCGAGTCGTCCGGTTCTTCGGCGTCCGAGGTTGGACTCTGCGTCAGGAGATGGCGAGCGCGGGCGAGCAATGCTTCCGGTTTAACAGTCTCCAGAGGGGGTTGCAAGGCGAACTGGGTCAGGTCAGGTATTCCTTCGAGCACCAGCCCGGTGACTTGTTCCGTAACCTTGCGAATATCGGCAAGTTGTACGTTCTCCGGGAAGGTGTCCTGAATCGGCAGATCGGCAATGATGCGGCGAATCTGATGGAGTGGAAAGCTGTGCGGCGCCTGGCCCGGTCCCCAGAGCAGAGGGAGGTTGAGGAACCGGAACCGGTCGTTCTCCGGGGTTGCATTGCGCAGTTCAGCTTGTTGATTCGATTCGAAATCCGAAAGGCCGCAGGCCGGGTCGTGTTGGAAGATCAGCCAGGGCGCAACGGAGCGTTTGAGCAAGGATGACAGCGCTCGATGAAAGGACTCGACCTGCTTGTGATAGAACGGGGTGACGTCCTCGAGGTACAGTAGCGGCGCCGGATAGGCGGCGACCAGCCAGAGGTCCGGTTGTTTGACAGCTACAATTTCGCTGGCGGATGGGTGGCGGATATCCAGGGGAATGAACTCAAAGCTCTCGGCCTGCTGCAAAGTCTGGAGCCGATGGTAGTAGACGGGTTCCGGGGCGCAGGCGGGGAGGAGGCCGTCGACCCCGGTCACCCGGCAGCCGGCCTCAAGCAGAGATTCGGCCAGCATCGCTCCCAGCCCGCCGGCCGCTCCCCACAGGCCGACATGCGGTCGTCCGCCCTCACTCATCGGTGAGGCTCTGTTGCAGGCGGCCGAGGGTGGCGTGAAGCTCCAGCCAGTAGGGCAGATGTCTCTCCAGGGTTTCCGGTGTAATCATATTGGCGGCGTCGGAGGGGCTGCTTTCGGGGTCTGTGTGGACTTCGAGGTACAGGCCGTCGATCCCCGCGGCGATGGCGCCGCGGACCAGCACAGGGACCATCTCCCGGTTGCCGGAGGTGAAGCCTCCTCCTCCGCCCGGTTGCTGCACCGAATGGGTGCCGTCGAACACCACCGGCGCGAAGGAGCGCATGATTGCCAGCGAACGAAGGTCGACAACCAGGTCTCGATAACCGAACGAACTGCCTCGTTCTGTCAGGGTGACCTGCGAGTCACCCCCCTGGAGAACTTTGTCGCGTGCGAACTTCATGTCCCCGGGAGCCATGAACTGGCCTTTCTTGATGTTCACCGGTTTGGCTGTGGCTCCCGCCGCCAGCAGGAGGTCGGTCTGGCGGCAGAGAAACGCGGGGATCTGGAGAACATCCACCACTTCGGCGACCGCCGCAGCGTGCTGCGGTTCATGAATGTCGGTGAGAATCGGGAGCCCGGTTTGTTCCCGCAGGCGCGCCAGTTGGCTCAACCCCTTGTCCAGCCCGGGGCCGCGTCCGGATGCTCCCGAGGTACGGTTCGCCTTATCGAACGATGCCTTGAAGATGAGAGGAACCTGGTAGATGTCACAGATTCGTTGCACTTTTTCAGCGATAGCGAGCATGACGGTGTCTGATTGCAAAACGCAGGGGCCGGCGACCAAAAAGAAAGTACTATTGGGTTTGTCTAAAAAAATCAAAGCATTGCGATTTGCGTCCATGAGTGTCTCCTGTAAAAACTTCTACCAATGTGACTTGGGTCGCATTGTTTTTCGATCTTCGTGTGTATGCTCTGTATTCGGGCGGATTGGTAGATCCCCGGGTGATACTTTGCCGGAGTGCCGGTTCGAGTGAAATGTACGATGATTGGACACGGATTAACAGCTGGAACACGTCGACCGGGGCGCTTCCCAGATTTGGTGTTCTCAGAATTCCGCTTGACTTGGTCAAGTGGTACGGTTAGATTCACTTTACTCCGGCAGTAAAAGTGGCGTCCTACTTTGCACGAGGGCGAATTCCGACTAGTTTCGGAGTGTGAATGAGTCAGGAAGTGGTACACCCAGAGATAGCAAACCGTAGATTGTTGCTTTTCCGCAGGCTGCCGATATGGGTATTGGCAGTTCTGGCCGTGCTCTCTGTGTTGCCGTCTGCCGCCCTCGCCCTTCAGCAACCTGTCATCCTGATCGCACCGGACCCCGAGGTTCTGCTTCGCGGCGACGCCGAGGCCGAGATGCTCTCCGCGGAGCAACTGTCCGAGCTGGCCGCACGTCTCGAGTACGAGAACTTCCGAGATTTCTACTTCTTCAAGAAACTGGTGCAGCTCGACATCGAGATGCTGTTGCGGGAACACTATTTATATGGACTTTTCCGAGGCATCAACCAGGAGCTGAAGAAACGTGATCCCACCTCCCGCTTCTTCGAACTGGGGGTGTATGATGATCCTCCGGAAGACTATGGTCTGGACCCGCGAGACGAGTTCGCCGACACAACCTCGTTCATGGATGAATACAAGAAAGTAAACGCGTATGTCCGCGCGGAGTATCATCACAAGCTCATTCTTGCGGAAGCGTTGAAGGCGAAACTGGTGCAGGAAGGCGCTCTGAATGAAGTCCACCGGATGTTCGAGTACGATCTCGAATTGGCCTACGACGCCTATGAGCTCGGCGTCGACGGGTTCTACGACGAGGATCTGGAGGACAGGCTGCTTGGCTTCCCGCTCGCCATCTTGAGGCTGAACCACATCCTTGAACTCTACCCCTATTCCAATCTGGATGATGTGTTGTTCTATCGTGGTGAGGCCGAATATGGGGCCAGGTACTACCTGACTGCGGCTCAGACATTTGAGGAGCTGCTGGCGCTGTATCCGGGCAGCCCGTATTATGTGGATGGCCTGGCGCGTCTGTTTTACCTGTATGATCAAACCAATCAGTATGACGCGATCGCGGCGTTGTGGCGTGAACATGGCAGCGTGGATTACGGGTTCGACGAGATCTTCGCTTATGATAAGCGCTGGGATGAGATCAGCGATTCGCTGGGCATTGAGAATCTGGACCGTGAGGTGATCAAGCGGCTGGAGGACGACCTCGACGCGTTGGAGGACAACCGCACCTTTGACAGTGAGGATTTGGAGAAGGCCTCCAAGCTGTATTATCCCGCCGGGATGGCGCTGTACATGGCGGGGGCCGAATTTGTGCAGCAGGATCGTGGAACCGCACGGCAGATGTTCGTGATGGCGCAGGACGCCTTACGCCGGGTACCCAACTTTACCGCTAACAAATACAAGGCGGTCTACCTTGAGGGGCAATCACTTACACGTCTGGGCCAGTTCCGGGAAGCGATAGACCCCTTGATGAGTATTGCTGCTGAGCGGTTCAAGAAAAAGAAATATCCTGCGGAATATATTCTGGCTAACGATGCTCGAGTCAAACTGGGGTATTGCTATTCCCTGATCGACAATTACGACCAGAGTGTATATTGGTTCAACGAGGTGGACGAGGAGACGGAAAGCCACAAGGATGCGCTGCTTGGTCTTGCCTGGACCCATTACCGTTGGGAAAAATATACGCTTGTAGACAGTCTGACCCAGTTGATCATTGACGAGTATCCCGGAGCGCCGATCTATTACGAGGCGGTCAGCCTGGCGGGCTACAACCGCGAGATGGTGGGCGATCACGAGCGCGCCATGAATGCGTACAAGGCGATGATCGACCAGTTGGAGAACATCCCGGACATCCGGAACTTTGTGAATGAACGGCAAAACATTGCCCAGCAGATTCTGGAAGCCCGGCAGCTTGAAACGGAAATCGTGGAGAGCGATAACCCGGACCTCTTCATCGAATATGTAGATGTGACCAATGAGCTGGACCGGCTGTACCGTAGTGTGAAACTGGCGGAAATTGTCAGCCTCAACCCGGTGATGGAGGAGTTTATCCGGGAACGGGATTCGATTCGTACGGTATACCGTGAGTTGCTGGCCCTGCAGGATTCCGTGCGCAATTCAGACGATCCGGATAAGATGAGCGGTCAGTTCAAGCGCCAGATTGACCGTGTCGAGAAAGTCTACGCCGCCTTGCAGATGCGCGGGCACCAGATCATCTCTCAGGAGAAGACCGTCAGCCAGCGGATGGCGGAGATCGAGCAGCACAACCAGATGACGGATGATCTGACCCGGAAAGCCAGCACTTCTCGGACGGAAGTCGTCGCCGATCTGGAAGAGGTGCGTCAATTAAGCAAACAGTTGGAGCAACGCAACGCGGCGATTGATCAATGGATGTCGCTTGAAATGGCGAAGCTTGAGTTGATGGACGCCAAGCAGCAATACGAGCAGCAGCTGGTGTCGCTTTCCGAAAACCGGATGGCGGAGATCACGGTTGATATCGATAGCTGGCGTCAGTTCGCGATCCGCCGGTATGCGCTGGAAGGGCTGGACTTCGATGCGTTGCTGGAACAGATGCAGCAACTGGAAGACCTGAACGACCGGATCCAGGCGATCCAGGAGATTATCGAAGAGAAGTCGGGGGCGGACGACGAGACACGGCGTCCACCCTCTTTGGAAGAGCTTGAACAAGAGGGCGCCGACGAGGAGACTCCTGAGCAGCCGGAAGGCGAATAAGGCGGCGACAGCAACTCTGGTGCTGGATTGCCAACAGGTGATTTTCTTGCACCTTGCCTGGATTCCCGCCTTCGCGGGAATGAGAGTGGGTTTGATTCTGCGACAGTCTGCTGCGCGGGGATGAGAAAGGTGTGTTTACAGGCGGGACGCCTGTGCTGCGCAGTGGATATTGAACAACGGCAAGAAGGTGGTGTAACGTAGCAGTGGTGGAAGGATGATGGCGAGACAACGTCTGCACATCGTAGGTTGGACGCTGCTGGTCCTGGTATTGACAGGGCTGGCCGGGCCTCTCTCCGCCCAGGAGGAGCCGGCGGACACCGCGATGGTGCGTCCCTCCGATCCACAAGCTCACATCGCCGTGTATGGACGCGAAGCCATCCAGAAATGGAATTCATTGAGCGGCCCACAGAACCGTACAGCCACCATCGACAGCTTGGTCCGTGAGGGAGAATCCCTGCTGCTTCGCGCCGAGCGTCTCGTCAACCAGATCGGCTACGAGAAGGTCAGCGAGCAGCAGCAGGGCGGCAACTTACGATTGATGGCCCTGCAGAATGACTTCCTCGATGTGCTGAAATGGCTGGAGATTGAACGTGCGCGGGATTATCCGCTGGAACGTGTGCGTACGATCTTCCAGGGCTATGAGCAGGAACGGGAACGGCTGTTGCAGGAAATGAAGGAGAAGCGGCAGGATCTGATCGCTTCTGCTGAACGCTTCCTTGCGACGTACAAGCAGTCCGATGCGCTGTCCATGCTATCGCCGCGGGACCAGGCCGAGCTGGTGGCGGATGTGAGGTTCCGCCTGGCCGATTTGTATGTGAAGGAAGCGGACGACAAGCTGTCGCAGACTTCGGCGGAATACATGCGCCGCTACAACGAGTGGGCTGACGGCGGCATGGTGGGTCCGGAGCCGGAAGTGCCTCAAAAGGAATACGGCCCGGCGCTTCGCCAGTACCAGGACATTGTCGACAACTACAGCGGCACCTCCTTCTATCCGCAGGCATTGTACAATGTCGCGGTGATCATGAGCGAGTCCGAGGAGTCGGGCCTGAAACGCCGTGCGCAGTCCAAGTTCGAGACCATCGCCGACCAATACAGCCGTAGCGAATATGCAGATGAAGCGCTGTACCGGCTGGGTAAGTATCAGTTCGAAGAAGAAGCCGACATGGCCGCAGCGATTCCGTACTTCGAACGAGTGCTGGAATACCCGTCATCACGTTATTACGCCAGCGCACTGTATATGCTGGGGTGGTGCTATTTCCGGAAAAACGCGGTCGAGGACGCCGGATTGACCGGGCGAGCCGCCGATCAGTGGACGATGGATGATTATGCTGCGCTGCAGGAGGCCAAGGACAAGAACTACATTGTGGCGGTGCAGTATTTCGATGATGCAGTGAAGTATTCACGAGAGCAGAAAGCGGCGCTTGGCAAACGCGCTCCGATCGAAGCGGTGGCGATGGAATCGGAGGCCATTGACTACCTGGCGACCTGCTTCACGTTGGATCACCCCAACATGGAATGGACCGGTGCGGGTATCAACAACGCGGTTTCTTTCCTGCATGAAGAGGACTGGCGATACGAGGAGTATGGATACCAGTTGCTCGAGAAAATGGGCAACCTGTATATGGAAGAGATTCAGATGGATACGCTGGCCATTCTCGCCTGGGAGGCGGCCATCAATCAGTATCCATTGGAGCCGCCCAATCCGGAACTACAGGAGCGTATCATCGATATTTACTGGAACAAGATGTACGATCCGCAGGCGGCCTACATCGCGCGCCAGAAGCTGTTTGACCGGTATCGTCGCGGTACGGCCTGGGATTCGGTGAACAACGACACGGACTATCGTCCCTGGGCGGATTCCCTGATCGCCAAGGAGTATTACCTGAACTATACGATGACCATGGACACCCTGTTCAACCAGAGGCGGGACGAAGCGATTGAAAGCGCTCTGAAGGTGTCCACAAACTATCTGACCGAGTTTCCGCTTTCTGAAAAGACACCGCAAGTGGAGTTCTCCCTGGCGCAGGTGCTGTCGCAGCCGCAGTACTCGGACAACTTGCAGTTTCAGGTGAACGCTTACTACGCGTATCGGGACATCCTGGTTCGCTGGGCGACTCACCCGAAGAACAAATACAGGGAACGTGCCGCAGTTGGGATGTTGTCTGTGGCGCAGACCCTGATGGAGGCGGAGCGAAGCGGGATTACTCTGCCCGAACGGACCTTCATCTTGCCCGAAAAACAGGGTGAGAAAGTGCAGGGCGAGGTGCAACCGGGCCAGCCCGCTCCTGTTCAGCAGCAACAAACCGCTCCCAGCCAGCCGTCTCCGCCAGGGGAGGATACGAGCGGCGAAGCGATGGAGCAGGGCGAGGATGATCTGGACGCCGGCGAAGCCCTGGAAGACCAAGTCCCAACGGGCGACGAAGCGGGCGCGCAGGCAGAACAGGAATCCGTTCCCGAGCAGCCGGGTGATGCTGAAGCCGGATTGGATGACGCTGTCGGCGAAACCGGCGAAGACGCTGCCGGCGAAACCGCCGGGATGGACGAGGCGGTGGATGAGCCCGACACGACCGATGAGGCTGAACCGACGTTAGACGAGCCCGCCGCCGAACCGGAAGTCGAACCGACCGAAACCGAAGAGGGGGAGTCCTCCACAGAGGAGGAAGCCACGGAAGCCGACACGACCTCCGAAGAACCTGCCGGAGCCGATACGACAGCCCCGGAAACCTCTGACGATGAGGACGCCGGCCTTCCGGACGTGCAGGACGAAACGGAAGAGGAAGGCGACGACCTCTGGGGCGGCGACAGTTTCGGCGATCAACCGGTGTCCGCTGAGTCTGAACCCGCCGTGGAGGATACTTCGGGGACGGAAGCAGCAGGCGACCAGCCCGCTGAAGAAGAACCGGCTGAAGAAGAACCGGCTGCCGAGGAGCCGAGCGAGGAAGAACCTCCCGCCGAGGAGCCTGCGGAGGAAGACACGACCAATGGTTCACAGGGAATGCATGAGCTGGATCTCATGCTGGCCTCTTTGCCGGATCTGACCCCGGAAGGCTGGAACCCGTTCGCCTTCGCACTGGCGTCGAGCGAGCCGCTGTCCTGGACCATGCTGGCGATGCAGCAGCAGGATCCCCCTGAGACGGATACATCGCAGACCGAAGAGTCGGACGTCTTCATGGAGGGCGACGAGGAGACGCCGGCCCAACCGGATACGGAATCGGCGGAAGGCGAACCGATCGCTCCGCCTTCCGCAGAGGAAGACACCGCCATGGAAGAGGTGGCGGGGCAGGTCGCGGCCGAAGCGGACACCGTGGCAGAGGAGGAGAAGTACGAACCCGTCCCGCTGCTCGAGTCGGAAAAGATGTTCATGGAGCCGCTGGACTCCCTGGTGCAGAGCTGGCCGGACAACGAGAATGTGCAGGATCTCGTAATGATGGCCCAGCAGATTTATTACAACAAGAACCATTTCCCACGGGCTCGCCATTATTGCCGGATTATGATTGATCGGTTCCCCAACAATACAGAATACCGGGACATGTCGTATCGCCGGATCATTATGAGTTACGTGCGCGAGAATGACTTTGAGAACGTGGAGCGGGTGGCGGTCGAGATCGAAGCGGCCGGAATTCGCGGAGAGTTGCTTGAGGACGCCAACATGATGGCAGGCAAGGCCATCTTTATGGCGTCGGACAAGGCGAAGGCGGAAGGCGATCTGGAAACGGCGGCGGCCAATTACCGTCGTGTGGCTTTGGATCGGCCCAATTATGTCAGCGCCGACGACGCTTTGTGGGAGTCCGGCTTGACGTACATGCAGGCGAAGAGCTGGGACGAAGCGATCAAGTCGTTCCGCTTGCTGGCTCATACCTACCCGGATTCTGAATTCGCGGACGGCGCCTATTACAACATCGCGTCGATTTTCGGCGACGAGAACCAGAAGCCGGACAAGGCTCTGGCGGCGGCCACGTGGGATTCGCTGGCGACGTTGTACCCGGAGTCGGACAACGCCAAGGTGGCGGTTTCGGAAGCGGCTCGACTTTACGATGAACTCGAAAATTGGGAGAGGGCGCTCCGGATGCATGAAATGTATGTCGAGGCGTTCCCTGAGGATACGCTCGCGTACTACTATCTGTTTGAGCAGGCCAAGTTCAATCTTAAACTGGACCGTGAAGCAATCGCGATGCAAATCTATGAGGATTTCGCCCGGCAATATCCAGATGATCCACGGACTGTGCAGGCATTTCTGGATCGTGGTGAGTTCTATCTGAACCAGCGCAGTGACACGACTGCCGCTGCCGAGGAGTTTGAGAACACCCTTGTGGCCAATCAGCGCATCATTGGCGTACAGGAGCGCAAAGGCGAACCGGCCAATGGCTTCCCGGAAGCGGCTTCCAAGGCGAAGGATTATTTAACCACGTGGAAATTCCGCGAGTTCAGATCCATTAAATTTGCCGGCCGGCCCGCACAAATCGAGGCCCGGCGCGAGGAGAAGGAAGCCCTGCGTCTCGAGCTGATCGACGACTACAACGAGTTGCTTGGCTATCTACAGGACGAAGCCTTCAAGGCTCACTTCCGTATTCCGCAGATGGCGGAACTGTTTGCGCGTGCGGAGCAGCAGATCGAACGCGAGGAGATGTTTGATCCCAACAGTTCGCTGAATATCGACGCCGCGACCGAGATTTACAACCAGGAGCAAGCCATTGCAGAAGAGGCCATCTCCATTATGCTGGGCGCCGCGGAACAGTATACGGAAGGGCTGGATTCACTGAAGGTTCTGATGGAGAACATGCGCCAGGTGCGTAATGAAGTGCAGGGAACGGTTGATTCCTTGACGGAATACCTGACCCAGGCGCAACGCGACATGCTGTCGATGGAGAACGAAGAGGCCAAGACGGAAATACAGGATGAGGTCCAGGAGGCGCAGCGTCGCCGGTCCAACCTTGCTGAGAACATTGACAACCTGAGCCGCCGGCTTGATATCGCCCAGCAATGGGCCGACTCGATCCGGGCGCGCATCCCGATGGTCCATATGAAGAATGCCGAAATATACAGCGCGGTGCCGAACGTGCTGTGGACGGTTGAACCTGTCGGTGACTATGATTGGGCCAAGATGATCAGCGAGAAAGCCATCTTGGAAGACTTGGTCGTTCCAGCTGAAATCCTTGCGATGGACTATTATGAGGTTGCAGCTCAGACTGCGGATACAGCGCGAGCGGTGACCAGCGTCGCCCTGACCAATGAATTGCAGGCGCTGGCTGACACGGCCCGACATCGCCTGATCGAGCGAGCTGACAAGCTCTACGACGCCTATGTGGAGAACTGGGATTGGGCGTTGGAAGAAGGGTATTTCAAATACCGGAGCCGCTTCACACGGTTGATTGACATTGACATGCGCAACAGAGATTTCCCGGGGATGGGGTATACCCAGGATCGTTGGGGCATGTTTGTCAACCTCTACCCGGATGAGATAACGCCATACCAGTTCCAGTTCATCGACTTCGGCGCCAGCTTCGCCACCATGAGCCGCTTGGTGTTGCAGGAAATGCAACTTGATATGGATGGCTGGGATACATATTACGATCCCTATGCCGACAAGTTGATGGCGAAGATTATTGACTGGGTCGAGACGGTGGACAGCCTGCGCGCCGACGACGCGGCCAAGAAGGAAGAGTATACCGAACTCAGTTTCGAGAACTACGATACTCTGGACACCTATCTGTATGCTGTGGACGGCTTTACGCGTTTGGAGTACAACTGGCAGTCCAAGCTGGACACTATTCCCGGAGTTGCCTGGGAGATACCAAGTCAGATCTACGTTCAAAACGAACCCTACGCCGAGCAGATCGGTCGCTGGCTGGTCCGTTTGAAGCCGGCGAAATGGGGCCATCTGGCCGGGCTGGGAGAAACCGAGGAATTCCTGATTTCCGATACCACCTGGTGGGCGTCGGCGGATGAGTACATGAACCCGGAAGATCAGTTCTTCTATTTCGATACCTCCTATTATCACCAGCCAAGCTACAGCAGTATGCCTGATCCGATTCTGGACGTGGAATATGTGGAGGGGCCGAAGCCGCATGTGATCGCGTACGATTCGACCTTCATGGTATGGGACACGGTGCGGGTGCTTGAACCCGATCCGAACTATGTACCTCCTGCGCCGGATACGTTGGGTGTCGATTCCGTGGGAGTGGATACCGCAGCCGTGGATACAGCTTCCAGTGGCGACGGTATTATTGACGAAGGCGTGGATCTGTTTGCGGAGGATTCGCTGGCGACAGACTCAGCCATGGTGGACTCCGCATTGGCCGACTCTGCGTTGGGTGACACCTTGGCGGGCGATTCGCACGCAGCGGACAGCCTCGCCACGGATACACTCGCCGCCGAAGAAGAGGTGGAAGAGGAAGCGCCGGAAGGCATGATGTGGGTGGAGAAGGTGGACAGCGTGGAAGTCCACATCCCGCGCTCACTCGTTTTCTATCTTTATAAACTGGAGAACGAGGATCGCATTACCGAGGCGGCGCTGAACCTGACAGCCTACCAGAACTGGCTGTTATGGATCAACGGCGACTTGGTTGACGAGAATACCTGGGATACGACAAAGGTAGAGGATCCGGAGACACCCCGGCGCTGGCAATACATCTCTAATTACCCGGCGATTACCTTCCTGAAGACCGATCCCGACTCGAGCAACATCATCGTAGTCGGGGTGTTAAACAGCGATCTGGCTGGTGCGGATACGACTGGCGGGGATCCGTTGGAAACCGTATCGGATGACACCTTGGGCACGATTGGCGGGTTGTGGTTCAGCATGAAGTACAAGACGGTCACCGAGCTGACCGAGGACATGAAGATCGAGATGCCGAGGAAACCGGCGAACTATGATCCGAGGAACCCAGAAGCCAGCGAAAGCGACCCCCAATTCGAGACCGAGGGGGAAGAGGGTGAGAACATGGAGCAGCCGGAAGAGGAGATGGATACGGCTCCTCCGCCCGAAGCGGAAACCACTGAACCGGATACCGCATCTCAACAGGAAGATGAGCCGTTCTAGTGCTCCATTGCGCCAGCTATGATGCTTTCTGAGCTGCGTCATTTGTCTC